>CBDVDF010000117.1:0-5770 GCA_965372675.1 uncultured Desulfobacterales bacterium | reverse complement strand
TGGCCGCCATTCCTCTCCTGGCCCAGAAGGCATTACAGAGCGGCGGTAAAGGGGGCAGACACCGGATCAACATCAGTGTAGCCACTTTTGTCCCCAAGCCCCATACGCCTTTCCAGCGGGAGAAACAGTTGACTGTGGAGGAGGGGTTTGCCCGGATAGATTTTCTCAAAAAAGCCCTGCGGGGTAAGAGTTTTCAGCTTAAATGGCATGATCCAAGGCAGAGTTTTATTGAAGGGGTGATGTCAAGAGGGGACCGACGCCTGGCAGATCTTATTGAGGAAGCCTGGCGCAGCGGCGCTCGCCTTGATGCCTGGAATGAACATTTTCGGCTTGAGACCTGGCTGGAATCGGCTAAGGCCTGTGATCTGGATCTTGATAATTATCTACGGCAGCGGCAAGACGATGAGCCATTGCCATGGGACCATCTTGACAGTGGTGTCGACCCTGAATTTATCAAGGAAGAAAGAAGAAAGGCCGAGGCAATGGTCTATACCCCGGATTGCCGGGTCCACGCCTGTCAGAAGTGCGGCCTATGTGATTTCAAGACCATAAAACCCCGGGTTGCCAAGAGCTGTCTGGTTGCCAGTTCCGGGGTGGTCGTCAATGGGGAAGAAAACCAGGAGCCCGTCAATCCCCCTGAAAAACGTATAATTTACAGGCTCAGCTACAACCGTACAGGCTTGTCCAGATTTCTCGGCCATCTTGAACTTATCCAGATCTTCTATCGGGCCTTGCGGCGGGTAAAGATGCCGACGGCCTTCTCCCAGGGTTTCAACCCATCGCCCCGGGTTACTTTTAGCCCGGCCCTGCCTTTGGGCACAGAAAGCAAGGCAGAATATGTCCTGGTTGAACTGACCCAGGCCCTGAATGATCTGGACTCAATTCGGAACGCCCTTAATGATGAATTACCAGAAGGGGTTCTGGTAACCGCTCTTGAACTTGACAGCGGCCGGGTTGAGCAACGGCTTTTGACCTGTTATCATATTTCACCCGGCGTTCCGATCAGCACAGCCGAGCTCGATGCTTTCATGGCCAGCGATCGGCAGGATATCTCGGTGATCAGGAAGGGGCGCCAACGGACCATTGATGCCCGCGCCCTGGTCAGACAGCTGGCTGTGACCGGCGAGGCAGGTGAACTGGAACTGCACCTGTTGACTGAAATAAGCCGGGCCGCCCTCAAACCTTTGGAGATTGTCGGGGCGATCCTCGGGATGAGCGACGAGGAAAAGGCCCGGGCCAGGATCATGAAGATGTGGTGGCGTGAGGCGTAAATAGCTTGGTACAGGTTTTCCTCTTTTAAATATAGCAGGCAGGAATTAAGCGATGGCAACGGATCTTATCATTAACTCGACCTCTTTCGAGATCAGAACGGCCTTGATCGAGTATGGCACCCTGGTCGAGTTCCACCTGGAAAGGCCGGCGGAAAAGGGCCTGGTCAGTAATATTTATAAAGGGGTGGTCAAGCGGGTCCTGCCCGGGATGCAGGCCGCTTTCGTCGATATCGGTCTGGAGAGGACCGGCTTTCTCTATGTTGACGACATAACGGTTAAGAAAAATGGTAAAGACCGGGAGATGCCCTGCGACGAAGATGAGAACGGTGGTCCGTGTTGTGGTGACAGTGTCCCGCCTGTTGCTGTTGCCAATCACTCTTCCGGACTTTCGATCGATAAACTGCTCTCTGAAGGACAGGATATTCTGGTCCAGATCTGTAAGGATCCCATTGGCACCAAAGGCGCAAGACTTACCTGTAATATAACCCTGCCTTGCCGGAACGTGGTTTTCATGCCGATGACCGATCACATCGGGATCTCCCGCAAGATAGAGGACGAGGAGACCCGCCAGAGGCTTAAAGAGATCATCGAGGAACTGCGACCGGCCGGCACCGGTTTCATCGTCAGGACGGTGGGGGAGAACGCTTCCCAGCATGATCTCGAAGCAGACATGGAATTTCTGCTTCATCTCTGGGATGAGATCAAGGACAGTGCCGTCAAGCCCAAGGCGCCAAAGCTGGTCTATGAAGATCTTGATATCACCCTGCGGACTGTGCGTGATGTATTCTCGGCCGATGTTGACCGGTTGATCGTTGATGATCGCATGGTATACGAGCGGATCCTCAAGTTCGTTGAGACTTTCGCTCCCCAGCTGAGATCCCGGGTCGGGTTTTACGAAGAGAAAACCCCGATCTTCGACGCCTACGGCATCGAAATGGACATTACCCGCGCCCTTGACAAGAAGATATGGCTGCGCTGTGGCGGCTACATAATTATCGAGACCACCGAGGCTCTGACGGTAGTTGATGTAAATACCGGTCGTTTCGTCGGCAAGAGTGACCTGGAAGATACGATCTTTAAAGCCAATATGGAAGCTGTCCGGGAGATCGCCTATCAGCTGCGACTCAGGAATATCGGCGGTATAATCATCATCGATTTTATTGATATGGAAGAGGAGGCCCACCGGGAGGAACTGGTCAGGTCTCTGAAAGAGTCGGTAAAAAAGGACAAGAGCCGGGTAAACATTCTCAAGGTTTCTGAATTCGGACTGGTGCAGATGACCAGAAAAAGGAGTTCGGAGAATCTCGCCAGCATTCTTTGTGAATCTTGTCATTACTGCCATGGGGACGGCATGATCAAATCCCGGCAAACCGTTTGTTATGAGATCCTCCGTAAGATAATGGTCAAGGCCGGCAAAATGAGCGGCAATAACGTTACGGTCAGTGTCAACCCCCAGGTTGCCGCCATAATGCTGCGGGAGGAGTCTTCCACCGTTCATGATCTGGAGGACGGGATCGGCAAGCGGATCACCGTTGTTCCTGACAATGATCTGCATATAGAAAAGTACGAGATAATCTGGGATCAGAATTAGTCTGTGGGCAGTACCAGTCCTGCCTATTTTGCTAAGCGGAAGATAGGCACTATTTTCGTTGATTTAGGTTGACAAAATGTGACTTTCTGTTATTTATCTCTGATTCATGTTCAGGCCTGTGTATGGATGCAGGTGTTTTTTTTGACGCAGACGACCAGGCAGGTCGTGATATATTTTATTTCTGCAATTTTCATAGATGTCGGAGGAGATTATGTACGCTATTGTTCGCACCGGTGGCAAACAGTATCAGGTAGCTCAGGGAGACCAGTTACGGGTCGAAAGCCTGTCCGGTGTTGTTGGTGATACCGTGGAACTCGAGGATGTTCTGCTGGTGGCAGATGGTGACGATGTGAAGATCGGTCGTCCCCAGGTCGAAGGAGCTAAAGTGACCGCCATCATAGTTGAACAGGGTAAAGCCAAGAAGGTTCTTGTCTTCAAGAAAAAACGCCGCAAAGGTTACCAGGTCAAAAACGGTCACCGCCAGCATTATACTGCTTTGCGGATCGAAGGCATTACTGCCTGAAAATATTAATGCCTGACGGATACCGATCTGGTTAGTGGGATCGTCAGTATAAAGGAGTTTAGATATGGCTCATAAGAAAGCAGGCGGCAGTTCAAGGAATGGTCGGGACAGTGGTGGCCAGCGTCGCGGGGTAAAAAAATTCGGTGGTCAGATCGTCCGTGCCGGTAACATCCTGGTGCGTCAGCTCGGCACCAAGATCCATCCTGGCACCAATGTGGGACTTGGCCGCGATTATACTCTTTTTTCCAAAGTTGACGGGGTTGTGAAATACGAGGACTTCGGGCGCAACCGCAAGCGGGTAAGTGTATATCCTGCTGAAACTGCATAATATCTTTCCTTTCCGGCTGTCACCTGCTGGTGACAGCTTCCAGACTACATAACCGTATGTCACTGGGTTTCTGCTATGGCATTTGTCGACGAGGCTAAGTTTTATGTCAAGGCGGGCAACGGTGGCAACGGTTGTGTGAGCTTCAGACGAGAAAAATTCGTTCCCAGAGGCGGACCGGATGGCGGCGACGGTGGTCGCGGCGGTTCGGTCACCATCGAAGCCTCTTCCAGTCTTACTTCACTTCTTGATTTTAAATATCGTTCTCACTTCAAGGCCGAAAGTGGTCGGGGAGGAAAGGGCAAGCGTATGCATGGGCGTAAGGGTGCTGATAGCACAATTACTGTCCCGGCCGGTTCCCTGATCAAAGATGTTGATACTGGCGAGGTGTTGGCTGATCTGGATCATGAAGGGGCAAGCTTCGTCGCAGCTAAAGGCGGTGCGGGCGGTCGCGGTAATGTCCACTTCGCCACGGCCCAGAACCGAGCCCCGAGAAAAGCCACTAAAGGTAAAGATGGGGATGAGTTCTGGTTTCGGATCGAACTGAAATTGATGGCCGATATCGGTTTTGTCGGTCTGCCCAATGCCGGCAAATCGACGCTTCTGTCCCGCCTGTCTGCCGCAAATCCCAAGGTCGCATCCTACCCTTTTACCACCCTTGAGCCCCAACTTGGCGTCTTACAGTTCGACTACCGGCAACCCTGTGTTCTCGCAGATATACCGGGGTTGATCAAGGGGGCTCATCAAGGAGCCGGGTTGGGTCATAAATTCTTGCGACACATCGAAAGAACCCGTATCTTACTGCATGTTGTTGATGCTTCTGCCCCCGGTGACCAGCCGTTCGATGACTTTCTGGTCCTGGAGGAGGAACTTAAACA
Organism: uncultured Desulfobacterales bacterium; assembly: GCA_965372675.1. Taxonomy (GTDB): domain Bacteria; phylum Desulfobacterota; class Desulfobulbia; order Desulfobulbales; family JAGXFP01; genus JAGXFP01. The sequence goes on along the minus strand of CBDVDF010000117.1, from coordinate 1,182 downwards.
GTACAGCGCAGAACTGGTGGATCGCCGCCAACTGGTGCTCCTCAATAAGGTCGATCTGCTTTCAGCTGAAGAGTTGGATGGGTTGCGTGACAAGTTTGCCGGAACCGGTCGTGAAATTATGGTCGCCTCGGCCCTCACCGGTCAGGGATTGGCTGAACTGAAAGAGCGCTTGGCAGAAATTCTCGATGAGATGGAAGAATGACATTTCAGGTCCCCCTGGAAGAGGGCATGCGGTTAAGGCATGACTTTCTCAGTAAAACAAAAAGAGTTGTTGTAAAGGTCGGCAGTGCTGTCTTGACTGGAGAGGCAGGTTTGAACCGGGGGGTGATCGATGGTTTGGCCCGGCAGATCTCCGCTCTTAGACAACAGGGACGGGAGGTTATTCTGGTCAGTTCAGGGGCAGTCGCGGCCGGCCGGCGTAAACTTCAACTGACTAAATACTCCATAAATATCAGAGAAAAGCAGGCCATTGCCGCAATTGGCCAAAGTAATCTGATGCGGGTCTACGAGGATGCTTTTGATAAATATGATCAAAAAGTGGCCCAGATCCTCCTGACCCATGATGATCTGGCCCACCGGGACAGATATCTTAATGTCCGTAATACCATATTTACCCTGCTGGACTGGGGCATAATTCCGATCATCAATGAAAACGATACAGTCTCGGTCGAGGAGTTGCGCTTTGGGGACAACGATACCCTGGGAGCGATGATCACCAACCTGACCGAGGCTGATATTTTTCTCTGTCTGACCGATGTTGAAGGGCTTTTCACCGGTAATCCCGCCACAGATGACAGCGCTGAAAAGGTCCGGACGGTAGCGCAGGTTAACCGTAAAGTCGAGAAGATGGCGGGTAATGTTCTCAGTGCCCTCGGTACCGGCGGGATGATCAGCAAGATCAGGGCTGCCGGGATGGTGGCCGCCGGGGGCGGCTGCTCTTTTATCGGTTCCGGCTGCCAAACGGATGTGATCGATCAGTTATTTGCCGGCCACGAAGTCGGGACCTTTTTTCTGCCCAAAGCGGATAAGCTGCAGAGCCGCAAACACTGGATCGCTTTTACCCTGAAGCCCAAAGGAGAACTGGTCGTTGACAGCGGTGCCTGTCGGGCCCTGGTCGAGGGAGGGAAGAGCCTGCTGCCTTCAGGTATTGTCGAAGTGCGTGGACGTTTCAAGGTGGGCGCC
>CBDVDF010000116.1:0-5773 GCA_965372675.1 uncultured Desulfobacterales bacterium | reverse complement strand
ATTGTCTTTTCCCATCTTAATTTCTCTCTTCAATAGTGGATTAATAGATTTTTAGTCCCACCGGCGCCTAATTTTCTGATTAATTTTAATACATTTCGCCGGCCTTTTCCTTTATATTCTGCCCCTTGCTCAGGAGAGATAATTCTGGTAGATAATTGGCTGTTTTTTAGCCCTATATCGACAACCAACAAAAACAAGAGCAGAGATAGGATCATGTCAGCCAAGGAACTTCTCAGCCAGGCCCTGGCTTTACACGGTGAAAACCGTCTTGATGAAGCCGCGGTTCATTACAGAGAGGTGTTGGCGATAGAACCGGACAATCTCCAGGCCCGCTTCAATCTCGCAACCATCTTTCATTCCGGCGGCGATCTGTCCGGGGCGATAGCCAATTATCGTAGAGTCCTGGAACTGGAGCCGGGAAACTGCCAGGTACTCTATCATCTTGCTAATGCCCTTAAGGATCAGGGGAGCAAGGAAGAAGCCGCAGGCCTTTACCACCAGATCCTGGCCCTGGACCATGCTTTTACAGAGGCCCATTATAATCTCGGTATTCTCCATTACCAGCAAGGAGAGTATGAGCTAGCAAAGGCCTGTTACCGGGAGGCCTTAAATATCGATCCATCCCATGGTGGATCTTTATATAATCTCGGCATAATCCATTTCGAGCAGAACGATTACGAGCAAGCTGCCGCCTGTTATGAGAAAGCCTTGGCAGTCCGTCCCGACGATGTTGACACCCTCTATAACCTCGCATTTACCTGTGCAAAACTGGGGCAATTAGAGAAAGCAGCTCTCCATTACCACGAAGCTATTGAACTTGCTCCTGATGATCCGGAGCTGCATAACTTACTGGGGAGTATCCTCCGAAAACTTAATGAGCTTGAACTGGCTGAGACCTGTTATCGGCAGGCCGTAGATCTCAGGCCGGATTTTGGTGGTGCCTGGACAAATCTGGCGACGATCCTCCAGACCCTTGGCCGGTACGATGAAGCTCTGGTGTGTTATCGCAAAGCAATTGGGCTTGGGGACCAGACCGAATCGGCCGAGTACATGATTGCTGCCCTTACTGGTTCGAACCGGCAGACATCGCCGCACAGTTATGTGAGGGAGCTCTATGACAGTTTTGCAGACAATTTTGAAAAAAGTCTGCTTGGTAATCTTAAGTATAAGACTCCGGAATTGTTAAGAAAAATCTGCTTGTCCCTGGATGGTAAAGAAGGGCGCTTCAGGAGGGCAGTTGATCTGGGGTGCGGGACAGGTTTGGCAGGAGAGCAGTTCCGGGATATGACCGACCAATTGACCGGAGTCGACCTCTCAGAGAAGATGCTGAACAAAGCGGAGGAGCGGGGAATATATGACCGGCTGTTCTGTGACGAGATCGTCGATTTTCTGGAGGGTGACTCGGAATCTGGATATGACCTGGTCATTGCGGCAGATGTCCTTATTTATAGCGGCGAGCTGGAATCTTTCTTCAGGTCTGTCCGGAAGCGGCTCGAATCGGGAGGTTATCTGTTGTTCTCGACGGAGAAGCTTGAATCGCCAGGTGATTACGGTTTACTGAAAACGGGCCGCTATGCGCATTCAGAGGCATATATAAGGTCTCTCTCAGCTGAAAACGGTTTCCGGGTGGAGTCTCTAGAGGAAGTCGACAGACTTCGCAGGGAAAAGGATAAGTGGATCAGGGGATACCTTGTCGCCCTTTGCAGGGTTTGAGATCAGGTCCTAACCCCCTTTTTCAGCAGGAACTTGGCCAGTTCACGGTCGCTGGTCTGGGTATGGGTGAAGAACCAGTGGGTCAGCTTGTTGATCAGTTCCCCGGATGATTCTGCTTCCTGAAAAATACATTTCGAGATGTGGCTATTGAAGTCGGTAATGAATCCATGATGCTCCCGGGAATGCTCCTTGAATTTTGGGTAGCCCCAGTTTTTCATATAAAGTTCTTCGGTCTTGAAATGGTTGTAGATGTACTCCTTGACGAATTTGACCGTTTCGAAGAACTTTTCCTTGTCCTGGCCGGATATTAACGCATTCAGCAGCTCATTCATCTTGTCGACCAGCTGCTTGTGCTGAAAATCCTGCCAGATAATACCGTGTTGGTAGTCGCTGATCCATTCCATCGGCTAAACTCCGTTTTTCATAAGTCTTATGATAGTTGGTAATGCCTATTCTCTATCTTAATTATTATCCAGCCTTTTAAAAAGTGAAAAAACTCTGGCGGGCTCTTAAGGATTAACCGGTTCAGGACGTAAGATGCCGGTAGATGGCCGGCATCCGGAGCGGTAGGTCGCTGACCTTGTCCATGAAAATATAATTTACCTCGCCGTACATATGGGCCATATAATCATGGGCCTGTTGATCAATGGTTATGCAGAATGGGTGGATACCGGCTGCTTTGGCCTCGATCAGGGCATGCCGGGTATCCTCGATGGCATATTCTCCCTTGTAATCGTCGTAATCCTCGGGTTTCCCGTCCGACAGGACTATCAAGAGTCTTACCCGCGCATCGACCTTTTGCAGCGTTTTTACCGCATGCCGCAGAGGTGGCCCCATCCGGGTGTATTCTTTGGGTGAGATGGCGGCGATCCGTCCCTTGATCTCCTCGTTGTAGATCTCTGAAAAATCTTTGATATGGTAAAAGTCAGAGCGTGAGCGCCGCATTCCCGAGAAGCCGGCGATCGCATAACGGTCGCCAAGTTGTTCCAGTGATTCGCCCATCAGGAGCAGGGCTTCTTTCAGGGCTTCTCCAACCCAGCCTTCGGTTGATGAAGACATGTCGATCAGGAACAGTACCGCTATATCGCGGTCGTCCCTTTGCAACCTAGTAAAGACCTTGTCCGATCCGGACCGGCCGGCCGCAGTGTCCGAGATTGACTCGATCAGGGCATCGAGGTCGATATCGTCTCCGTCCCTCTGTCGTTTGACAAAACGTTCCCGGCAGCGCAGCATTTCGAACTGTTTTCGCAGCTGGATCAGCAGTCCCCGGTATTTATCAAGAGTATTGTTGATGAAGGTGCCTTTTACCGGGGCGATAGTCTTCTCATTAAGGGCACACCAGTCCTTACGGAAACCTTTGCGTCGGTAATCCCATTCATCGTAAGAAACAGTGGCTGTAAGCCTTTCTCCCCGGGGAGTGGTCCCGGTATTGGCGGGCGGGGCGGCGCTGCCGGCCAGCCCTTGGGCTGCGGCGATGTATTCGCCCGGGATCTGGCCGTAATCGGAACTGATCTCTGCTGCCAGTTCCTGCAGGGCGGCGGGCATTTCAACTTCCAGGCCCTCAACGGTCAGAAAACTTATCGGCCCGGGCGGGACCGGTTCGGTAAAGGTCTCATCTTCGTCTTTTTTGCCGGCTTTGATCAGCAGGGCGGTCGCATCATTAGCGGATATCGTCGGTCTGCTGCCTGTTTGCTCCTCTGCCGGGCGTTCGTCGGCAGGTGATTGTAGTTCAATGAACGGCAAGAGCTTTGCCAGGGATTCTATAAATTTCTCTTTCGACTCCTGGCGCCGTGCCAGTTTAACCAGGTCGGCTTCGCTCGGGCGAAGCCGTCCGAGATGGGGCAGGGTGTCGATGGCCTGGTATTTCCCCGGCGAACTGTCAAGCAAAAGATAGATCGCGGCGGTCTTGAGTGCTGATTCTTCGGCTGATAAGCATGGTTTATTAAATTGGTCGCTTAGCAAATGGCGGAGGAATTTTCCGGTGGATTGCATGCCTTCATAGTCGTTGTTAATGACCAGCCGGGCCAGATTTTCAACGACAGCGCTTTTAGCGGTCGATTCGGCAGGCACACGGCGTCCTGCCACCAGTTGCTGGCGGAGGGTTGCTGTGTCACGCCAGAGGCCGGTGAATTTGGTGGCGATCTCACGGGCGGCTCGCGCTCCCTCGGCCAGAGTATAAAGGTCTTCGGCCAGGCGCTGATCGGGAAATAATTCTAAAAAGTTCTCCAGAAAAAGGACCTTGGTCGGGATATATCCGCCGTATTTTTCCAGGAGATTGCCGATAAGGGCTGAATCACTGCCGATCTCCAGATCGTATGTGCCCTGTCGGGCAATAATAAGCTGAGTGGTTATGGTCAGTTTGTAGAAAAGGAAATTCTCTTCCTGACTGCCGAATTCTGTAACTTTGCGGGGCAGAAAGATTTTTTCGGTGTCGGTGTATGTTTCCGGACCGGGGAGCAGGGTCACCGGTCGGGTGGCCATTCCCTGGGCGTAAGGCTGGAGCCGGGGAATGACCCCGGCAAGGTCGACCCCGTTTTCGTTGCGTAAACGGCAGAGATAATTACCCTCGACATCGGCCATGTAGGATTGCGCTTCTTTCAGGCCTTTTCCCTCGTAAGTATCGAGCACTGCCGCGACCCAGGCGCCGACCTGCTCATTGTCAAGGCAGGAGAGGGCGGAGCCCGCGTAAGACAAATAGGAATAACAGAGGGAATTGCTGACCGGCCAGATCGCCGGTACCTGTTCGAGGATCAGTTCCTGTTGCCGGTCGGTCAGACTGCTGAGCAGGCCGAGATTCTCCTCGACCTCCCAGTCGTTGGGCAGGGGAGGCGTGAGCAGTTCGAAGAACCTCTCTTTCAGGACGCTTACTTGCATAGGATCAATCTATCCTGGTTTCAGAAGAGGGAATTGACCATTTCGTTGATGGCACTGAGGAGTTCCGGTTCATCGGTCAGGGTCTCGGTGATCGCCGCCCGGCAGGCCCGTCGCGGTTCCATCCCGGAAATCATCAGTTTGCCGGCATGGATCAGCAACCTGGTGCTGGCGCCCTCCGGCAGCCCTTCATTTTTAAGATTTCTGGTCATGGCCGCCAGCCTCACCAACGTCGCTGCGGTCTCAGTATCGAGACCTGTTTCATGACGGACAATATCGGTCTCAAGATCCGCCTCCGGGTAGTTTAATTCGATCGAAATGAAACGCTGGCGGGTCGACTGCTTCAGGTCCTTAAGAACGCTTTGATAGCCCGGATTGTAAGAGACGGTCAACATGAACTCAGGGGGGGCAGTCAGCAGTTCCCCCAGTTTGTCGATCGGCAGTTCGCGGCGGTCGTCGGCCAGTGGATGGATGACGACGGTGGTGTCCTTGCGGGCCTCAACCACTTCATCCAGATAACAGATCGCACCGTGGCGGACCGCCAGGGTCAGAGGACCGTCAACCCAGACCGCTTCTCCGCCCTTGATCAGAAAGCGGCCGACCAGATCTCCGGTCGACAGGTCATCATGGCAGGAAACAGTTATCAAGGGTCGCTTGAGCCGCCAGGCCAGGTATTGCATGAAACGGGTTTTGCCGCAGCCGGTCGGACCCTTAAGGAGCAGGGGGATCTTATGTTGATATGCCGCCTCGGCAATGGCCAGTTCATCTCCCTGGGCAAGATAGAACGGTTCCGTTATGATCAGGTGTTCTTCAAGGCGCTCTTTGATATTTTGCATATAGCCTCCAGAATATTTCTAAATAAAATAAGAATCATTCCTGATTTTGCAATTATAAGCAGGAAATAAGCAGCGGCCTGTTTCAAGAATAAGATTTCTAGGGTAAAGATAGGGCATTCTATAATGCAATGAGAGGTGGAGATGAAACTGTGGGTTACGCCGGCCGGCGATAAATGGCTTTGTGACGAATGTCAGGATGATTTTGAGCAACAGATAACCGATGAAAAGTGGCGGGTCGCCTTTGAAAAAGAAGACGCGCTGCTCCGTTGTTCAGCCTGTGGTCATGGTGATGTCGAGATCTTCGACTAGCCCGAACGTTAATCAATAAATATCCAGGTTTTCAGAGAGACGGA
>CBDVDF010000115.1:0-5777 GCA_965372675.1 uncultured Desulfobacterales bacterium | reverse complement strand
TCCTTGTTCAGGATCTCAAGCAGGAAGTCCAGGACCGTAAAGCCGCCCAGGCGGAACTTGAAAAAGCCAAGGACAAGGCGGAACAATCGAGTGGCGCCAAGAGTGAATTCCTGGCTAATATGAGCCATGAGATCAGGACCCCGATGAATGGAGTAATCGGGATGATCGGGCTGTTGCTCGACTCCCCCTTAGACCCGGAACAGCGGCAATACGCGGAAATAACAAAAAAGAGTGCCGACTCCCTGATAAACATCATTAATGATATTCTCGATTTCTCGAAGATCGAAGCTGGCTACCTCGGGCTCGAGGAAATAGATTTTGATCTGCGAACCACCATAGAAGATATCGGAGATCTGCTTACTGCAAAGGCCACCGGCAAGAACCTTGAGTTTAATATTCTGGTTGAGGCGGGTGTACCGTCCCTGCTGTCAGGCGATCCGGGCCGCTTGCGGCAGATCATCATGAACCTGGCCGGCAATGCCATTAAGTTTACAGAGCAGGGAGAGGTGACTGTCAGGGTCGGCCTGGTCGATGAGGGTCAGGAGCAGTGCGAATTGCGGTTCGCCATAACCGACACGGGAATAGGTCTCTCCGATGAGCAGCAGAAAACCCTTTTCCGCAACTTCAACCAGGCAGACTCATCCATATCCAGAAAATATGGTGGCACCGGTCTGGGGCTGGCCATTTCCAAGCGACTGGTCGAAATGATGGGTGGCGACATCGGGGTGGAAAGCACCCTGGGCAAAGGAGCCACTTTCTGGTTTACAGCAGGATTCCAGAAGACCCTTATCAATGACCTGGAAGAGCAGCCCTTGATAAGTGATGGTCTCAAGGGTATCAGGGTTCTGGTGGTGGACGACAATCCGGTCGCCCGAGAAATGCTTTCGATCATGCTGGAAGAAGTGGGATGCCGCCACCAGGAAGTTGCAGACGCAGAAGGTGGCTTTGCCTTATTGCAGGAAGCCCTGGCCAAGAATGATCCATACCGGGTTGCGATCCTTGACATTCACATGCCTGGTATGGATGGCGAAACAATGGGCGAGAGGATAATTGGTAATCCCGAACTTTCCAGGACCAGGATCGTGATAATGTCAGCCCATGGTTGCCGAGGTGACGGGGAAAGACTTGCCAGGAAAGGTTTTGCGGCATACCTGCCAAAACCGATCCGCAAACAGATGCTGCTTAACTGCCTTACCTTGATGATAGCCGGCGTCAAGACCCAGGCCAATGAAACCCATCCCAAGATCATTACCCGGCATACGATAACGGAAGCCAAACGCCGCAAGCTTAAAATCCTTCTGGTCGATGACAATGTCACCAATCAGCTGGTCGCCAAAACCATTCTGGAAAAATTGTCATTCCGGGTTGAGGTGACCGAAAATGGCCGACAGGCGGTGGAAGCTATGGCTGGGTTTCCATACGACATCATTCTGATGGATTGTGAAATGCCCGAGATGGATGGCTACGAGGCAACCAGGTTGATCAGGCAAAAAGAAGACAGAGATCCTGCAAACAGGCGGGTGCCGATAATTGCCATGACCGCCCATGCCATGAAAGGCGCCCGGGAAAAATGCCTCGAGGCAGGAATGGATGATTATCTCGCCAAACCGATCGAGCCCCAGAGATTAGCGGATGTGGTGGAGAGATGGTTGAATGTTTCTGTAGAATCGCAGAAACAGGACACAGAAAGACTTGTTACCAAAGAAAAAAGCGAAGTGGTGGTTTATGATCGAACAGCTTTTTTGAACAGGCTGATGGGCATGGAAGATTCGCTGATAAGAATTCTTGAGGTCTTTCAGCGGAGTGTGCCTGAGACTCTGGAAAAATTAAAAAGTGCTATAGACGACGATGACGGGCCGATGATAAAAATGTACGCCCATGCTATCAAAGGTGCGGCCGGCAACGTATGTGCCCATGCTTTACAGGAAGTGGCCCTTGAACTGGAGAAGACGGCGATGGACGAAGATGCCACTTTTTATTCTTCTCTTTATGACGAACTTGTCATGCGGCTTGAGGAATTCAGGAAAGTGGCCAACTGAAGGCGCTGAAGACCAGGCCTTACAGATCATCTGTAATACACCGGCAACGATAAAAATATCCGTCGATCCAGGTTGAACTTCCGCTCCGATATCGAATAGAATGGGCGATATGGGATCATCAACACCATACAACAAAACAGCTGAAGAACTGATGACCGACCTGGGAACTTCCCGGGCAGGCCTTTCTTCGGAAGAAGCGGCCCGGCGGCTGGCCGAATATGGCTACAACGAGCTGCAGACCAAGAGCACCATCCATCCGCTGCTCATCTTCCTCAGTCAGTTCAAAAGCTTCATCATCTATATCCTGCTTTTTGCCGTCGCCTTCTCGCTGCTGATCGGCGAATACGTCGACTCGGTGATCATCCTGATCATCCTGCTGGCCAATGCCCTGATCGGCTTCTTCCAGGAACTCTCCGCCCACCGCTCCCTGGAGGCGCTCAAGAAAATGGCGGCGATCCACGCCACCGTCCAGCGCGATTCCGCCTGGCATCGCCTCAACGCCCGGGAACTGGTAACCGGCGACCTTATCAAACTAACCGCCGGCGACAAGGTGCCGGCCGATGCCCGCCTGATCGAAACCGTGCGGCTCAAGGCCGATGAAGCCATCCTTACCGGCGAAAGTGTACCGACCGAAAAAAATCCGGCCCTGATTGGCAACCGGGCCCAGATCGGCGATCAGCACAACATGCTTTTCTCTTCAACCTCGGTGGTAACCGGTAATGGACTAGCCGTCGTCACCGCCATCGGCATGAAAACAGAGATCGGCACGATCACCCGGCTGCTCAAGGAAACCAAAGAAGAGATGACCCCGTTGCAGAAACGGCTCGACCGCTTCGGCAAGAAACTCGGTTACGCGATCATCGCTATCTGTATTTTTATCTTCACCTTTTCCCTAGGTAAGGAATGGCTGAGCGGTACCATTAATACTGAAGCCTTCATTGCCTTCGCCCTGATCTCGATCAGCTTGGCGGTAGCCGCCGTACCAACCGCCCTGCCGGCTGTGGTCACTATCGCCCTGAGCATCGGGGTAAAACGACTGCTCCGCAAAAAGACCCTGGTCCGACGCCTCTCGTCAGTCGAAACCCTGGGCAGCTGCGATATCATCTGCACCGACAAGACCGGCACCCTGACCGAGAACGAGATGACGGTCCGGCAGGCCTGGACCCCGGACCGGGAAGCCACGATCAACGGCGCCGGCTATGATCCGTTCGGTGAGCTCTCTGACAATCTTGACCCCATGCTTTTCCGGATCGGCTTGGTCTGTAACAATTCATCCCTTTATGAAGAGAACGGCGAGTGGCAGATCACCGGAGATCCCACCGAAGCCGCCTTGCTGACCAGCGCCGCCAAAGCCGGTCTGGAGAATTCTTTTCACCGCCTGGACGAATTGCCCTTTGACTCCGAACGTAAAATGATGAGCGTGCTGATCGAGGAAGAGAGCAGCCAGGTCATGTACACCAAGGGGGCGCCCAACCACCTCCTCGAACATTGCAGCCGGATCCGCATCGGCGGCGAAGAGCTGGAGCTCACCGACCGGCTAAAGCAGGAGATCATGGCCCGCAACGACCAATATGCTGCAAAGGCCCTGCGGGTCCTGGGTTTTGCCTATAAAGAGGTAAGCGGTCCGGAAGGGTTCATCGAGGAGGCCTTGGTCTTCAGCGGTCTGCAGGCGATGATCGATCCGCCCCGCCAGGATGTTATCGAAGCGATCAGGCGCACCAAGCAGGCCGGGATCAGGGTGATCATGGTCACCGGCGACTATCAGGAAACCGCCCGAGCCATCGGCGAAGAGATCGGCATCAGCGGCCAGCTCTGCAGCGGCATGGAAATGGACGAACTAGACAGCCATGCCCTGATCGAACGGTTACAGGCAGGGACCAATGTCTTCTCCCGGGTAGTCCCGGAGCACAAGCTGCGGATCATCACCGCCCTGCAGGAAATGGGGCATACCGTGGCGATGACCGGTGACGGGGTCAACGATGCCCCGGCCCTGAAAAAAGCCAACATCGGGATCGCGGTCGGCAGCGGTACCGAAGTGGCCAAGGAGGCCTCCGACTTCGTCCTCCTCGATGACAGTTTTTCCCATATCGTCAATGCCATTGAAGAAGGCCGCGGCATCTACGATAATATCCAGAAATCGATCATGCTGCTGCTCTCCGGCAATCTCGGCGAGGTCCTGATCATCTTCCTGGCGGTAATGTTCGGTTTCAACCTGCCGCTGACTGCCATCCTGCTGCTCTGGATCAACATGGTCACCGACGGGGCGCCGGCCCTGGCCTTCTGCGTCGACCCCTACGGATCAGACATCATGTTCCGCCAACCCAAGCCCCGGGACGAAGAGATCCTGCCCGCCGCCAAGCTGGCCATAATCGGGGTTCTGGGAGTGGTCTGCACCGTCATCGCCCTGACCATCTTTGATATGTTCGGCGGCCGCTCAAGTCTGCCTGCAGACATCATCCACGGCCAGACCATGGTCTTTAATTTCGTGGTCCTCTATGAGGTCATTCTGGTCTTTGTGATCCGCCACAGTTTCCAGGTACCGTTCTTTTCCAATATCTGGATCTGGGCTTCGGTAATGCTTTCCTTTCTGCTCCAGGCCCTGATCATGTACACCCCTCTTTACAAGATCTTCAAGGTGGTTCCCCTGAACTTTCAGGAGGTGATGATCCTGCTGGCCGGAGGCTTTTTCGTCTGGGGTGCCTCGTTTCTCTATTACACGATCTTCCGCCCCCGGAATAATCGCCTTACAACTGGATCTTAAAAAGGGGACTGATTTTTTTGCGAAGCAAATTAATCTGTCTCCCAGAAAGAAACGAAAGGATTCCAATGGAAACATATCTCCTGACCCTGCTGGTTTTTCTGCTGGGCAGTTTTATTCAGGGCCTGACCGGCTTCGGCTTCGCGCTGGTCTCTATCCCCTTTCTGGTCATGTTCATGGATATTCGCACCGCCGTACCGCTCTGCATGCTGAGCGGCCTGGTGATCACCGCCTTCCTGTCCCTGCAGCTCAAGGACCATCTGGACTGGCGCAAGATCCTGCCCCTGCTGATCGGTAGTCTGCCTGGGATTCTGGTCGGGGTGCTTTTTCTGGAGAAGATCAGTGAGCCGATTTTCAAGTTCTCGCTGGGAGTGATGCTGATCGGCTATTCGCTGTACCGGCTTTTTCTCTCGCCTGAACCGCGTCCCCTACACAGGGTCTGGGCCTGGGCGGCCGGTTTCGCCACCGGTGCCATCAGCGGCGCTTTCAGTGCAGGAGGTCCACCGACCATCATCTACACCACCCTGACCGGCTGGAATAAGCATGAGATCAAATCGACCCTGTCGGTCTTTTTTTTCCTGGGGGGGATAGCCACAGCGGTGGCCCACGCCGCCAGCGGCCTGACGACCATCGAGACCCTCAAACTCTCCGCCTTTTCCCTGCCGGGAGTCCTGAGCGGGGTCTGGAGTGGCTCACTGTTATATGGCAAATTCAAGACGGAAGGCTACATAAAGCTGGTCCTGATCGGCCTGGTCCTGACCGGCTTGATGCTACTCAGCTCAGCCGTTAAGGGATAATGGCGTTGTATAAAACACCGTATCGGTTGGGATGGCTAAGCAGCTAAGCACCCCTCAAGGGGGTACTAAGTGACCCTTGAGGTTATAAACTTCGACTGCGAAAAGGTCAGTATGCAGGTAGCGAACGGAGTGAGACTCCGAGGCGTGGTAATTTTTCAGGGACGAGAGCATACATACTGTATG
>CBDVDF010000114.1:0-5779 GCA_965372675.1 uncultured Desulfobacterales bacterium | reverse complement strand
CATTTTTCTGGAAGCCAAAGGTCTGGCCTCGGGAACGGACGGAGAAAGAGCCAACGAGTTTGATTTCTCCAGCGCCGGATTAATGGCCGGGGTCAGTTTTATCTTTTAAGATCAACCGAGACAAGCGGAATTATCATGCAAGCCGCTGACCAGGGATGGTCGGCGGCTTTTTTATTACAACGGCTGAACAGAACAGCCGCCTTTTTCAACCTTCAGCGATTTCCCTGAATGCTTCCGCCGGAGCGCTGCAATCAGGACAAACGGCCGGGGGGCTATCTCCTTTGTGCAGATAACCGCAAACAGTACAACCGAATTTTTTCATGTTTCTACCCCTCCATGTTCATCTGATAACTGAAATTACCTTTTCCTGTTTCCGGTTATTTCTCTTCAACCTTATCTTCTTCGGGTATTTCCTCGATCTTCAATATCACGCCAAAACCGAACTTTTCCGTAGAAATAAAAAATTTCAGCTCTTCTTCTCCGGTAACCCATCGCAGGTCAGGATAGGCAGGAACATCGTTATGACTCACCCCGGTTTTCAGGGTGTCCGTAAGAGTTTTGCGGATGACACAGGTCCGGCAATGCTCAGCCCTGCCGCAGCCGCCCGGTTTTTTTGCGTCTTCGCAGTCAAAGGCATCACCGGGTAGTTTGCCGGTAAAATCATCCAGACTTTTTCCCAGGTTATGGGCCGCTTCGCTATTGGCCGAGACAATCTCCAGTTCATCATTTACAACATAGATCGGCCCCGGGAAACGGTCCAGAAACTTGGTCAGAGGTTCCGCCTTGAAAGACAGAACCTTCCTGGCACAATCCGGGCAAATCCCGTGGGTAATCGGATTTGCATCAGGTCCGGAAGGAACTTCGCCCAGATCTTTGTTACACCAGGCACAGATCTTCTTCATTTTGCCAATACCTCCGCCACTGATTCACCGATCGTGAACTGCTCTATTTTACCATCAAGATAAATGGTGAACCGTGACTGGTCGTCGAGTAGCGCCTTAAGCTTTTTAAAGGCCTCCCGATCGCCAAGTTGCCCAAGGGCCCAGACTGCCCTGCCCCGCACTTCAGGGTCTGTGGAATCAAGATAATAAGGCAGGTAAAGGCCGGCGTTCTTGTCCCTCATAAGTTGGGACCGGGCCCCGCACAACCGGCCCACCCCCCAGATCAGGCCGCGTTGCAGCATCTCCAGTTCGAGGAAATTACCTTCTTCACGCATATTGGCCACCAGGATATGGGCGTACTCTTCTGCCAGCCCGGCATGACAGGCCATTACCTCGCCCATCGCTTCCGGAACCCCCCAGCCGATGCCGCCTGATTCATCGTTAAGCATCCACATGAAACGCCGCATCACCACCCGGGCCGCTTCCATTTCCTGATCGGCAACTGCGGAAACGATCTTGCCGAGGGCGCTGGCCGCCAGCCACTTGACCATCTCATCGGTATTGCACAGACAACCGACCAGCGGGTTGAGCAGCCGATGGCTGGGATTATTGTTCTGGAGAGCGAGAACTGCGGCCAGATCGCCGGACTGTAGCAGGAAGGAAATCTCTTTTTTTAAGGCACGTTGATGCATCTTATCTTTTACCGATCAGGAAAGCAGCGTCCCAAGACGCTCAGTCAGGCGCTCGCTGGAAAAGATCAGCGATTCAATATCGAGAAAATCGAGAACATTATGGTCATAGAGGATCTTGACCTTGGCTTCGAACCCCTCTTCCGCTTCCTTCTCCCAGAACAGGACCCTTTGCGGAATAAACGGCAGGACTTGAAACTGCAGTGCCAGATCGGCGGTTTGATCCTCGATCCCCTGGCCACCGGCCCGGGCGATCCCGTCAGCCAGCTCCCTGAATCGTCGCCCCGAGAACAAACTGCTCAGCGGAGCCTCGCAGTAGGTGGCCAAAGTCCTGATCTTGGCAATGGAGTTGGGCAGACTTTCCATGCCGATCCATTCGCCGTCAGGCGCACGTCCGCCACCGGAAGAAACATAATTGTAAAGCAGGACCTGGTCGCGAGGATCTTCCGGTTCAACACCACTGAGCAGAATCCCGCTTTTGGACAATTCCACCCTCTGACCCAGATATAAAAAACTCATGGTATCAGACTGATCTTCACAGCATACTGCCCCAAGCTTCGGGATCAGGGTGGCGAAATCAGCCCCGGCTATCTTGCTTTTCAGATGTTTGACCAGCTCCAGATCCCTTTGCCGGGAGGCCTGCTCAAGTTCAACCCCGCCAACCTCTATTTCCAGGCCATCAAGATCAATATAGGGACACTTGCCGACCTCAACCCCGGTTGCCGAGACGGCAGCCGCAAAGGCCAGACAGGTCGGGAAACCGCATTCACGGCAATTGCTCTTCGGGGTACGGGCAACTATCGCCAGAGGATTCATCAGCCGGCGTCTTTTATCGCTTTGGCAACCGCCATTCCCAGTTCACGGCATGCGGCAAAGTCCTCCTCCCGGGGAACATTCTTGACCTTGAGACCAGGATGGACAAGTTCCAGCTTCATCTCTTCCAGATAGCCGTTGATATGCTTGACAGCCTCACCACTCCAGCCAAATGAGCCAAAGGCGGCCGCAATCTGCCCCTTGGGCCGTAAGCCCTTCAGGTAGGTGAGAAAATCAGCCATGGTCGGCATCATACCGTTGTTAAGGGTCGGCGAACCGAAAACCAGGGCCTTGGCATCAAGGACATCGGTCATAATGTCACTGCGATGATTGGCTTTCAGATTAAACAACTTGGCCTCAACCCCGTGTTTGGCTATTTCACTGCAGATCGCCTTAGCCATTAATTCGGTGCTGTGCCACATCGAGTCGTAGATCACCAGGGCCTTGTCCTTCCTGGTCTCGCTGCTCCACTTGTCATAGGCTTCAATGATCTGGGCCGGGTTTTCCCGCCAGATCAGGCCATGATCCGGAGCGATCATGTCGATCTTCAGACCAAGCTCAGCTACCTTACCCAGCAGCCGCTGGACGTTGGGCGAGAAGAGCATCAGGATATTTGCATAGTATTTGCTGGCGTTATGCCACAGATCACATTGATCGACTTCATCGGCAAATCTTTCAATGGTGGCCATATGCTGGCCGAAGGCATCAGACGAGATCAGCAGTTTATCTTCATTGATATAGGAGAACATCGAGTCCGGCCAATGCAGCATCGGCGTTTCAATAAAAGTGACGGTCTTGTTGCCGAGGCTGATCGAGTCCCCCGTTTTGACAACCTCAAAGGGCCAGTCCTCCCGGTGAAAATGATCGATCATCGCCTTCATGCCATTCTTGGAACAAAAGATCTTCTCCGGCTTGATCAGCTCGATCATCTCGGGCAGGCAACCGGTATGGTCCATCTCGACATGGTTGACGATGATGTAGTCGATCTTCTCCAGTTCAACCAGTTCCCGGACATGAAAGAGGAAATCATCCTTCAAACTCCGCTTGACCGTATCGAAAAGAGCTATTTTTTCGTCCTTGATCAGGTAGGCATTATAGGTGGTGCCCTGCTTGGTTGAATAGCCATGAAAATCACGGATATTCCAATCGATCGCCCCAACCCAGAAAATATCTTTTGTAATCTCACGAACACTCATTTCAGTCTCCTGCTGTTAATTTCCATCGACAGACCAAGCCTGCCGAAGGTGCCTTTAATCTGAAATTGCTCTCCATTTCTGAGCGATATGCCTGGAAAATCCAGACCAGGCATATCAGTCAACAATGGAAATTTATTTTGCCGGCAGGGTAAAGAGCCGCTGGCCCATCTCCTGGTCAAGGGTAAAAAGTCCACTGGTGTCCTTACCGATCAGTTTCAGCTTATCAAGGACAGCCCCGACGTTGTCTTCTTCCTCAACCTGCTCAGAGACAAACCACTGCAGGAAAATATTGGTGGCGTGGTCCCTTTCATCGAGGGCCTGGTCGACCAGGCCATTGATCAGGCCGGTCACCTTCTGCTCATGCTTGAGGGTTGCCTGAATAACATCGGTGGCAGACTTCCAGTCAGTCGGCGGTTCAGCAATGGCAGCAAGCAACACCCGGCCGCCCCTTTCATTGACGAATTTAAAAAGTTTCATCGCATGAAACATCTCTTCCTGGGCCTGCTGGTTCATCCAGTTGGCAAAGCCGGCCAGGCCGGCCTGAGCAAACCAGGCCGACATCGACAGATACATATAGGAAGAGTAGATCTCGGCATTGATCTGGCCATTTATGGCCTTTTCCATTTTTTTGCTCAGCATTATTTACTCCATAGTCCGTGCAGATTGCAGTATTCACGGGCCTTGACATTATCAGCATCAATCGAGAAGAACGCCTCGGCAACCCCGCCCGGTTTCAAATACTCGCGGTAGATCTTGTCTCCGGCGATCACCTCGATCCACTCGATATAATGGCTGTCTTCCATGGGGTGGGCCACCGACCCGATCGTCACCTTGAAGCCGCCATCAACCTTTTCAACCACCGGCACATGCTTTTCCTTGGCGGCATCAGTGGTATTCTCGGTAAAAAGCTTCATCTCTTCACCACAACAAACCAGATCGCCGGTTCCTTCGTGCAGACCTTCAACAATATTGCCGCATAATTCACATTTGTACACTTCCATCCGTTTAGCCATTTCATTTCTCCTTTTTAATATGCTTACCAGTTTTCCGACTTAACTTCGTAGTATGATTGGGGGTGATCACAGGCCGGGCATGTTTCCGGGGCGGTGTCCCCTTCATGGATATAGCCGCATTTCCGGCATTTCCACTTGATCTTGCTTCCTTTAGTGAAAACCTTGCCATTATCGATGTTGGCAGCCATGGCCAGATAGCGGGCTTCATGCATCGTCTCAGCAACCGCGATGGCCATCATTACCTCGGCGATCTCGGTAAAACCCTCTTCCCGGGCCACCTTGGCAAACTCCGGGTACATGATCTGGTTCTCGTAATTCTCGCCGGCCGCAGCCGCCCGCAAATTCTCGACAGTGGTACCGATCACCCCGGCCGGGAAGGAGGCAGTTACCTCTACCTCGCCGCCTTCGAGAAATTTAAACAACCTCTTGGCATGGGCTCGCTCATGCTCGGCGGTCTCTTCAAAGATCCCCGAGATCTGCTCATAACCTTCTTTCTTGGCCTGCTTGGCGAAAAAACCGTACCGGTTGCGGGCCTGCGACTCACCGGCAAAGGCGGTCAGGATGTTCTTTTCGGTTCTGGTGCCCTTTAATGATCCCATTGTCCTTATCCTCTTTTTTATGATTGATCTGTTATTTGTCTGTTCTTTTTCCCGCTTAAAAAGCGGCGCCGTGAATGGCGCTATTGAGCCATTCCTTAAGGGCCCGGTTCAACGGATGCACCCCGACTCCAGGCCGATAACCGTCTTCTTTGGCGGCCTGGTGAAAAAGGTCTGCCGGCACCTCGATCTTGCCGATCTCCTCGGCCCCTTCCATACTCCTTCGTAACAGGGTGACAACCGGAGGATCTTCTTCCCAGTCGTAAAGAACGAAGTAGACCGACTCCTGATCGGGACTGCTGACGAAATCATTGCCACGGGTCCATCCGGAGCCCCATTCAAGGTACATCTCAATAGCCTTGTCCGGGGTCATCTCCCAGTTGATCTCGTTGACCAGTTGCCGGTTCTCTTTAAGTCCCTTGGTATTCAACATATCGACACCTCCATTATTCCCCGGTGATGCCCGACCTCTTTCCCACTACGATCTTTCTTAGGCTTTCCAGAAATCCTCTTTTTCAGCGCCACATTTCGGGCAGACCCAATCATCCGGAAGATCAGCAAAGGCCGTCCCCGCATCGATACCTGTATCGG
>CBDVDF010000113.1:0-5792 GCA_965372675.1 uncultured Desulfobacterales bacterium | reverse complement strand
TCTGTTTCAGGCACCCACTTAACCCGCTGGACACCTGACTCATATTTTAGCTGGCTGTATACCTTGACACCTTAGACCAGAACAAAGATCACCTTGAATCCACCGATACCGATGGGATTGCTGCTCAGGACCTCCACCTTCCAGGACCTGGATTCCGCATACCGCAGATACATCTTGTAAAGGTCGTTAACAAAGAGGGCCGCCTCATCACCGCCGGTGCCGGCCCTGATCTCAAGAAGGGTGTTCTTTGCATCATTGGGATCTACAGGAAGTAGCAGAACTTGTAATTCCTGCTCAAGGTGAGCAAGACGCTCGGTCAGTTCAGCGACCTCGCTCCTGACCATTTCCCGCATCTCTTCATCTTCTTCAGCTTTGAGGAGTTCTCTGCTATCAGCCAGTTCCTGCTCCGTCTGCTTGTAAGACAGATAGAGATTATGCAGCTTTGTCACATGGGCATGCTCTTTGGCCACACGGCTGAACTCCAGCTGATTGCTTGGCAGAGAGGGATCGGCAAGCTGCTGCTCCAGTTCAAGGAGCTTTTCTTCAAGATTTTCAAAACGGTCAAACATGGCAGGATATGGCGGTCAAATAGTAAAGATTCAGATGTCTGTAGCGTGTGTTCCGTTTAAAACAAAAAAAGGGCCCAGGCGAACCAGGTAGTGTCCGCAACTGAGCCCTAAAGCTTTTGGCTATTTTAAAAAACGGACCGTCGGTAAAATCTGGCCTATTTCTTGTCCTGCTCTTTATTAAATTTGGCGTATTTCTTCTTGAACTTCTCAATACGCCCGGCTGTATCAATAAGTTTCTGCTTACCGGTAAAAAACGGATGGCAGGCAGAACAAATCTCTGTCCTGATCTCTTTATTGACTGAACCAAGCTCTATTTCATTGCCGCAGGCACACTGGGCATTGATCTTGTGGTATTCGGGATGTATGCCTTCTTTCATTGTTTACGCTCTCCAATTCATCAAGTTACTACATTTAAACTACAGTTAAGCGATCTGCTTCACAGATTTATGCTGGATATCAAGGAACAAAGAATATACCTTAATTTTTTAGTTTGGCAAGTAAAGTTTATCCCCTGCTTAACCATTCATCGAATCGAAAAACTCGGCGTTGTTCTTGGTCCGCTTCATTCTATCCTTGAGAAATTCCATGGCATCACGAGGATTCATGCTAGACAGCAGTTTCCTGAGGATCCACATCCGATTGAGAACCTCCGGAGTCAGTAGCAACTCTTCCTTCCTGGTCCCGGAACGATTGAGGTCGATAGCCGGGTAGATCCGTTTATCAGCAAGTTTGCGATCCAGAATGACCTCCATATTACCGGTACCCTTGAACTCTTCAAAGATGACCTCATCCATCCGACTGCCGGTCTCGATCAGGGCCGAGGCGATAATGGTCAGACTGCCTCCTTCCTCGATATTACGGGCAGCTCCAAAAAATCTCTTGGGCCGGTGCAGGGCATTGGAATCAACCCCGCCGGAAAGGATCTTGCCGCTGGGCGGAACCACCGTATTATAAGCCCTGGCCAGTCTTGTGATGCTGTCCAGGAGAATAACTACATCTTTTTTATGCTCTACCAGGCGCCGGGCCTTGTTGATGACCATCTCCGCCACCTGAATATGACGCTGAGGCGGTTCATCGAAGGTGGAACTGACCACTTCGGCATCGACGCTCCGGGCCATATCGGTGACCTCCTCCGGACGCTCATCGATCAAAAGGACGATCAGGATGATCTCCTTATGGTTCTTGGTAATGCTGTTGGCTATGTCTTTAATGAGAACGGTCTTACCTGACCTTGGCGGCGCGACGATAAGGCCGCGCTGGCCTTTACCGATCGGTGAGACTATATCCATTAACCGCATGGAGAGACCCTTCGGATCCCTCTCCAGCTTGATCGGTTCATCCGGGTGCAACGGGGTCAGATTTGTAAAGAGGGTTTTGTTCTTGGCCATCTCCGGTGGGTCAAAATTGACCTTATCAACCTTCAGCAGGGCGAAATATCTTTCCCCCTCTTTAGGTGATCTGACCTGGCCTTCGACAGTATCCCCGGTCATCAGGTTCAGACGCCTGATCTGGGACGGTGAAACGTATATATCGTCAGGACCGGGCAGATAATTATAGTCCGGCGCCCGCAGAAAACCAAAGCCATCAGGCAGGATCTCAAGAACACCGCTACCACGGTTGTTGCCGTTCTTTTCATCAATGGCAGCCTGGGCCTTGACAATGGCAAAGATCAGTTCCTGTTTCCGCAGGCCACTGAAACCTTCGATCTTGTATTTTTGGGCCATCTTGGTGAGTTCGTTGATCTTCAGCAGTTTCAACTCTGACAAATTCATTAAGTACTATCTCCTGGTATCGTATTGTAGATACTTATCTTCTTGTTTTTATTTCGGTAAACAACCGGACCAGCCCTAAAACTAATTTAATGCTCTCTCGCCGCATACAGGTTGTATTTCCCCGATAGCAGGTAGCCGGTTAAATGGATTTTTTATCTGATCAAGCAATATAAGTTGTTGGGAATATTAGAAAATAGAGGGATTATTAAGCCTTGGAAGGGGTAATAAATAGTTGCGGTAGATTCGAAGATTCTGGTAAGAACTTCCTATTTATATGTAAATTGGGTGTATTGGCAAAAGGATAAATAACAAGACAAATTTTATTCGCTTAATCTTTAACTGTCAAGTATTTTGTCGGAAGTAGATCATTCACAGGAGCAGAACACAGTCCGGCTGCCAGCTAATTTGCCAATATCTGCTCTGGTATGTTATTTAACTACTGTCTGTTTAAAAATCACTACCGACCATCACCGCAATCCTCACGTACAGGAAGATGGATTATGAATCAGCCCCAGAGATCAGTAGCACTATTAACAGTATTAGCGATATTTTTCTTTCCCACATTCAGCAATGCCACGGATTCACAAGATACTCCCCTGGAGATCAAAGCCAAGAAGTTCTGGACCGAACCAGAAACTGGAATGAAGTTTGTCTGGATCGAAGAAGCCTGCTTTCAAATGGGCCAGTTACCGATGGAGACCAGACTGTTGAAAAGAGAGGTCGGCGAGGGTGACTATGAAAAATATTACGGTGATGAACTTCCCAGGCACGAAGTATGTCTCGATGGCTTCTGGATGGGGGTGCATGAAGTAAAGCAGGGAGAATGGGAAAAGATCATGGGTTTCAACCCAGCCAACTTCAGTGAAAACGACGATTACCCCGTCGACATGGTTTCCTGGGAGGATGCAAAAAACTTCATAAAACTACTTAACCAGAAAAACAGCACCAATAACTTCAGGCTGCCAACCGAAGCAGAATGGGAATACAGTGCTCGAGGCGGTACAGTAGAAACCATGTACCACACCGGTGACACTATCACTCCCGAACAGGCCAATTTCAATGGCAGTATCCCCTTTGGTCTGAATTTACGGCAGGATTACCGCAAAAGCCCAACTCCGGCTGGAAACTTTCCGGCCAACCCTCTGGGTCTTTATGACATGCATGGCAACGTCTGGGAGTGGTGTAATGACTGGTATGACAAAAAATACTATGCAAAAGCCCCCGCGAAGAACCCACCCGGGCCGGAGGATGGTGAGATGCGGGTACTCCGGGGTGGTTCGTGGTTCAGATTCGCCGGCCATATCCGCTCAGCAACAAGATATATGAAGCGCCCGGTTGGACAATATGCCGATACTGGTTTTCGAGTAGTCAAGTCGACACAGCTCATATCAAAAGATTCAGGTGGATTTATCAGTTTCGACCCTGACTTCTAAAATAGCCTCGAATTTAAAACCATTTTTGACAAGCCAGCCCTGAAAAATGTTTTTTATTGAAGCCTAATAGCTAAATGCATTAATATATCCTGAAATTATACAAACCTTAAATTATACAGACCTTTGGTGGGGAGGTCTCAGCTAGGGGGAAGAAAATGCAGAAAAGATATATTCCCGGGGTCACCCGGGACCGAAGAAAGAGGAAAGGCGACGACAAGTGGGGCTCAATTCTGCGTTGGCTTGGAGTTACAAGCTGGCTACTGATGTTTTCCTTCCTGGCTTTCACTGAAAAAATATCCGGAGCAGAAGCCGAAGCAACCAAGAGTTCACTCTCAACGTATATCTTTCTGCTGATGATCCTGGGTCTGATGGTCAGTGTCGGCGGCTTCATGATCATCAAGAAAAGAAATCGCCGCTATGCAGATGAACACACCTACTCAGTGCTGGTCCTGGGTCTGGTTTCGTTCTGTGGGATACTCTACTATCTTTTTGCCCTGTAAGGTTAGCCTTACAGCTATTTTCTCTTGGCAGGCAAAATTTGTAACAGCCCCTATTTTTGCTTAAAATCCCTCATAAATATCAGAAAATTCCGGCATTTCTTCAATCTGATCAGATACAGCTTCTTTTTCGGATCCTCGCTTGCCTTGATCTGTATTAACAGCTCATCACTCTCTGTTATCAGCTCGTTCAGTTGATCGATCGTCAGATTTTCACTCTCTGCGGTAATTGTACATACCCGGTCAAAACCTTCTCGCCAATCCATCCCGGCAACTGCACAAACATTAGCATGAAGCAGCAACAGAAAAGCTAATGTAAAAGGTAATATAATCCTCATCACGCCCCTCCCCTCCTATTCTCCCTTAAAATCAGGATGACATCGCCGACAATTATCCATCGGGAATGCCACCTTCATATGGCATACCCCACAGAATTTCTCCTCCAGAATATATTTCATCAAGAAATGTTTGGTCGTCTTCTTCTTGATCTTGAAGATATCTGGATGGCAACTACCGCAATCAAGCCATTGGACATGGGCTTTATGTGGAAAAAAGGCAGCCGGCACATAAGGCCACTCCGCTTTAAGCTCCAACCTCTTTTTAAAATCAAGGGGCCTCTCTTCCGGGTGAAAAATACTATAAAGGGGCTTTATCCGTTTGGTTTTTATGGCTGCAGACCAGTTTATCCGGTTGCCGAATTTATCTTTTTGCAGATTTCTCTGGAGCTTATAAAATGCTTCCCGGTTTGAGGGCTTTTCCCCGGTATGGCAACGTTGGCAGTTCTTCTCAGAATGATCAAATGCCACTTTCCCGTCATGACATTTACCACAGAACAGACCATTACGATTATCCTCTTCGGTAATGTCGGTTCCCCCCGATTTGAAAGAAAAACCCAACTCCCAATGGCAGACCCGACAAGTATATTTGGCCCGGTGGCTCCAGTGCGAAAAGGACACCGGTTCGACTCCGTTACTTGTCGATATCCGATCGATAAGCAGATCGCCATATTCATGGGGTGGAGCCGGAGCGGGAAGATCCCAGAATCTACTGGCCCCAACCCGCTCAGGGATGAAGACCATAGCTGAGATCAGCAGTAACAAAAGAAGATCGCGCTTCATGCTCAATAGACCGATTTAGTATGGCACCGTTGACAGTCAATATTGGGAAAAGCCACCGGTCCGTGACATACTCCACAATATTTGCCGGCAAAGATCTCTTCCATACCATAAGGTTGACTGCCTTGCCTGACTGAGAAGAGCTCGGGATGGCACAACTCGCAACCACTCCATTTAGTATGTTTGCTATGTGAAAAAACTATCTCGGGCATATTATTTTCTGTGGGTTTTAATTTCAATTCAGCAGGCTCCTTGATCTTCATCCCTTTGATCGATATCCCCTCAAGATAATCCTTTATCTCGATCAAACCCTTCTCTTCCGCTCTCTGCCAATTAATGCCGTTGCCAAATCTCTCCCGGGGCATTTTCTTTTGAAATTCATAGAAATCGTGTTTGAATTGAACAC
>CBDVDF010000112.1:0-5817 GCA_965372675.1 uncultured Desulfobacterales bacterium | reverse complement strand
CAAGGACACGGCGATGAAGATGCTCAAGGCCCAGTTGTATAAACGCGAGGAGCAACTACAGAAAGAGGATCAACAGGAACTGCACGGAGACAAGAAAGAGATCGCCTGGGGCAGCCAGATCCGTTCCTATGTCATGCAACCCTACCGAATGATCAAAGACCACCGGACCAATTACGAAGTCGGCAACGTCGACAGCGTCCTGGACGGCGATCTTGAACCGTTCATCAAAGCTTATCTGCTCTGGCAGGGAGCTCCTTGACCGGAGGCTGAAACAATGAAGAGGGCCTGAAGTTGGAGAGACTGCTTCGTCACCCTGAAGGGTTCCTCGCAGTGACGGGACTTAAATCTAGTCATCGCGAGGAAATGGAATGACCGCGGCGATCTCTCCATTGCCCTGTCATCTCGACTACAGGGAGAGATCTTTAAGGGCAATAAACACCACAACTTTAGGCATTTATACCCGGATGGGTGCTTATACCCTAAAGGGGTACTTGGTAACTTTAAGTACTTTAGGCACTTGTTCTACCAAAACAAAATGACCTCCACCAAAGATAACTCCTGTGCAAAATGCGGCGCCTGTACAGCGGTCTGCCCGGTATACCAGGTAACCGGGAAGGAATCGTTAACGGCAAGAGGCCGGCTGCATCTCCTTGAGAAGATGGGCGATGCCCCCCACTCCCGGGAATTTCTGGAGATCTTTTCAAAATGCCTGCTCTGCGATGCCTGCCGCCATTCCTGTCCCCGGCATATTGACCTGCCGGCAATGATCGCCGCTGCCCGCCATGATTTTCCGCGCCTCTCCGGACATGGCTCATTTAGCCGCTTCCTGCTCAGGAAATGTCTCTCAAACCCGCCTCTGCTGGCCGGCCTTGGCGTCCTGTTGCGCAAACTGCCGATCAACAGCGGCCTGCGCCTGAAACTGGGGTTGCTGAAAGAATCATCGTCACCAGACGCTACGGAGCCACTTGCCCTGCTTGACCGTGCCGGTGAACCACCGGCGGACCTCAAGATATTCTCCGGCTGTTTTGCCCATCATCTAACCCCGGAGATCACCGGCGCCGCCACCGGACTTATCACTGAAAAAACCAACCGCCGTCCGGCCACTCCAGACAAGCAAAGCTGCTGCGGTATAGCTGCCTACAGCTCCGGAGATCTTGAGGAGGCCCGCCGACTGGCCAGAATAAATATTGCTGCCTTCGATGGTTCGGACGGTCCAATCATCATCCTCTGCGGCTCCTGCTACAGCCATCTGGGAAAATACCCGGAACTGCTGGCAGACGATGACGAGTGGCGTGAGCGAGCCAGGACTTTCAGCGAACGAACCAGGGAGATGGCTGATTTTCTGACGGCCACTGATCATCACCGGCCAGAGGCAAAAAAAGTCCACAAAAACTCTGCGGTCAGAAGGATCTTCTATCACGATCCCTGCCATCTCCGCTACAACCCCGAGCTGCGAAACGCCCCCCGGCAACTGATACAACAGCTACCCGGAGTGGAGCTTGTCGAACCGGAACAAGGCCCACAATGCTGCGGTCTGGGCGGCCTTTTCAACCTGGCCCACCCGGACCTGTCATCACAGATCGCCGGGCGTCTGATCGACAGCATAGGAACCGCCGACCCAGACCTGGTAGTAACAACCTGTTCCGGCTGTCTGATCCAACTGCGGGAGAAGTTGGCCGAGGCCGGTAGCAGGGCAAAGGTCAGACATCTAGCCCTGTTCCTGGCCGATCCCGAACAATAATGAATATTAAGTTTATAGCTTCTTCTCACTTGCAGAAATACCGCTTGCCGCTATAATTAAAAGATGAGGGCAGTCTTCCGACCTCTTCTGCCCTCAATATTTGTTAATCCGTATTTTCAAACTATTAGGAGATCAAAGCATGAAGAAGACTTTCTGTCTCTTTTCCATCTTCCTGCTGCTCACCTCTCTGCCCGGCCTTGCCGGGGCGGGCGTGGACTGGCAGGTAAAAAACACGATCAAACCGGACAGTACCCCGATCGATGTCGCCATCTCTGCCGACGGCAAGCAGACCTTCGTCCTCACTGAAGGCGGCAAACTGCAGATCTATAATCCGCAGGGAAAACTGATCGACACCATTGAGGTCGATCCGGCCATGAATCGCATCTCCAGCGATGCCTCCGGCAACCGGGTGCTGATCAGCAGCACCAAGAACGGCACGGTCAACGAATTGCAGATCGAATATGTTGCCAACCTCAGCTATGGCGGCTCGCCATTTATCGGCAGCAGCGATGCCCCGGTGGTACTGGCCGTCTACAGTGACTTCCAATGACCTTACTGCGCGCGGCTTGAGCCGCTATTTGAGCAGGTGCTCAAAAATAATCCCGAAACCCTGAAGATCGTTTACAAGGCCTTCCCTCTCCGCAGCCACAAGTTGGCTGGACCGGCTGTTGAAGGCGCTATGGCTGCCAACCTCCAGGGCCGCTTCTGGGAGTTTCACGACATGGTGTTCTCCTATATCTATCCCAAACCGGGCCCTAAAAAATTCAACAAAAAAGAACTGGCCCAGATCCCTATCAGTATGGGCCTCGATATGGCCCGCTACCTGAAAGACTCGACCAGTCCCGCCGTCAAAAAGTTGATCCAGAGAGATATGCGGGAGGGCCGGGCAGCCGGGGTTACCGGCACACCAACCCTTTTCATCAACGGTCGGCGGGTCAAGAACAGATCCCCGAACGGTCTTCAGCAGATGATCGACAGCGAACTTAAAAAAGTGAAGGGTAAGAAGAAAAAGTGATCGATATAACAGTCGATCACCCCTGACCGGTTATCGCCGGGTGCCTGCCACGGGTGCCCGGCATTTCTTTTTGGACTTGAAAATTGGCAAAAAAATCATCGGCAATTAAAACAATCAAATTTGATGACAACGAGGCGGCACTTCTCCTCTACGGTGACCTGAACCGCAACCTCTCCCTGATCGAAACCGCCATGAAGGTCAGGCTTGAGGTCCGCGGCTCGGAACTGACCATGCACGGCGAGCCGCACGACCTGGAACTGGTCGAAACCGCACTGCACCAGCTTTACGAGATGATCGTCAACGGTTATCCAATCTACCAGCGGGATATCGCTTATGCCCTGAGAATTCTGGGCCGCACTCCCGGGGCCAATCTCAAGAATATTTTTCAGGACCAGGTCTTCATCTCGGCCAACCAGGGAGTGGTCTCCCCCAAGAGCATCAACCAGAAGAACTATATCGAGGCGATCCGTCACAATGACATCGTCTTCGGGATCGGACCGGCCGGAACCGGCAAGACCTCTCTGGCCGTTGCCATGGCCGTGGCCGCCTATACCTCCAAACAGGTCAAAACCATTATCCTGACCCGACCGGCAGTGGAGGCCGGCGAGAAGCTGGGATTTCTGCCGGGCGACCTGGCCCAGAAGATCAACCCTTACCTGCGCCCCCTCCACGATGCCCTTTACGACATGTTGGGAATCGAAAAGGTCTCAACCCTTATCGAACAGGGCACCATCGAGATCGCCCCCCTGGCTTTCATGCGGGGCAGGACCCTGAATAATGCCTTCGTGATCCTCGATGAGGCCCAGAACACCACCAGAGAACAGATGCAGATGTTCCTGACCAGACTGGGGTTCAACTCCAAGGCGGTGATAACCGGAGACGTTACCCAGATCGACCTGCCGGCCGACAAGGCATCCGGTCTGGTCCATGCCTCAAAGTTACTCAATGATATCAATGGCATATCCTTCTCCTCTTTTTCTGAAGTGGATGTGGTCCGCCACCCGCTGGTCCAGGAGATCATCCTGGCCTACGGCAAGAAAAGACCCGGCAAGGGCCGCAGCAAGTAGAGGAGATCATGTCGGTACTGATCAGCACAGAAGGTTCGATAACCAATATAAGTCTGCAGCAGGTGGTGAGTTTTGCCGAACGGCTGCTGAGCATCTATGGCATGAAGGGGATCGAACTGAGCCTTCTGCTGGTTGACGACCGGCGAATGGTAGAGCTGAACTACACTTACCGACAAAAAAAAGGCCCCACCAATGTTCTGTCCTTCCCGATCGCAGCAGAAGCTAATATTGGCGGTCAAGAGCAACTGGGTGATATCGTCATCTCGGTCGATACCGCCCGCAGGGAAGCCCAGCAAAACGGCGTGACCTGCCACCAGCGGATCGAACGACTGCTGGTCCACGGTTTTGTCCACCTGCTGGGCTACGACCACGAAATATCGGACCAGGAAGCAGAAAAAATGCTGGCCGAAGAGAATAGAGTCATCCAGGATCTGAAAAGACAAGAAAGGAGAAACGGTATGATCAACCTGGCCATAAATGTTGACCATGTAGCAACCCTGCGTCAGGCCCGGGGCATCGATGAACCGGACCCGGTCACTGCGGCCGGAATCTGCGAACTGGCCGGGGCTGGCGGCATAGTCATCCACCTGCGGGAAGACCGCCGCCATATCCAGGACCGGGATGTCGTCCTGATGAGACAGATGGTCAAGACCAAGCTTAACCTGGAAATGGGCGCCACCGAAGAGATCATCAAGATCGCCCTCGATATCAAACCGGACATGATCACCCTGGTGCCGGAAAAAAGAGCCGAGCTGACCACCGAGGGCGGCCTTGACGTCGCCGGCCAGTTGAGCAAGTTAAAAAAGGTGGTCGCCAGGATGGACAAGGCGAACATCCCGGTCTCGATGTTCATCGACCCGGAATCCAGTCAGATCGAGGCCTCGAAAAAAGCAGGCGCAACCTTCGTCGAGATTCACACCGGCCGCTACAGCGATGCGACAAGCGAGGAGGAAGAGGACCGTGAGTTCGAACTGATCGCCGCCGCCGCCGAAGAAGCCTACGAGGCAGGACTGCGGGTCAATGCCGGCCATGGCCTCAACTACCTGAACACTTCCAGAATCGCGGCCCTGGGTACAATCGAGGAACTGAGCATAGGCCACGCCGTAATGGCCCGGGCCATCTTTGTCGGCCTCGACCAGGCAGTCAGGGAGATGCTGGCCCTGCTCTATTAAGTGGAGTCAGGCCGTCCGGTTATCCACTTTGCCAAATTTAAGATGGTTAATATTCATAAGCGAGAAGGCAAATATGAAAAAAACTTTATTGCTTCTTTCGATACTGACCTTTTGCTGGTGTGGTTCCGTTTCAGCATCGGAGCCGATCAAACTTGGCGGCACGCTCGGACTCACTGGCAAATATGCCCCGATGTCGGAGATGGTCTCCCTCGGATTAAAACTATGGACAAAAAAGACAAACGCCAAGGGTGGTATCCTGGGCAGACCGGTTGAACTCATAATTTATGATGACACCAGCAACCCTGCTGTTGCCGGGACACTTTATGAAAAGCTTATTCTTGAAGACAAGGTAGATCTGGTCTTTGGTCCCTATGCAAGTGTTATTACAACAGCGGCTGTCAAGGTCACAGAAAAACACGGTTACTCAATGTTGGCCTCCGGGGCAGCCTCCGATGAGCTCTGGCAGCAGGGGTACACCCATCTTTTCGGAGTCTACATTCCAGCCAGCCGCTATGCCTTCAGTTTTTTAAAGCTCCTTCTGCGTAACGGTATTGAGCGGGTTGCCATTGTTTCTGCAGATGATATGTTTTCTGCCACTGTAGCTGCAGGGACGGAGAAATGGGCCAAGCGTCTAGGCCTGAAGGTTACCCTGGTTGAGCAGTTTGAGAAGGGCACAAAAAAACTGGATGATCTGGCCGGCCGCATTCGTGACTCAGGGGCTGAGGCCATTGTCGTTGGAGGCCATTTCAATGAGTCTGTTGATGTTCGGCGCTCCTTAACAAACATTGACTGGTACCCGCGGGCCTATTTTGCCACTCTGGG
>CBDVDF010000111.1:0-5821 GCA_965372675.1 uncultured Desulfobacterales bacterium | reverse complement strand
CGCTCATTACGTCTCCTTGATCTGGTTTTGTTTGGGGATGGATAAAGTCAGACAGCCAGCGGATTTTACTCGATAAACGGAGTAAAGAGTAATCAATAAATTGAACACTCCTGATTGTATTGTGATCATTTAACCTTTTTCATATGTTTTATCGACCTGTGCTGGCCGGCGCAGAAGTCACCAGTCATAATCATAGCTCAAGTGGGAGAGTGCCTTGGTGCAGGGTGCAAGCTAGATGGGGGTAGGGTGGCTAAATTCTTCTGGCCTGCCAGAAATGTTTGTTCCAGTAGATATTGTCCAGGCGGGAGATGATCACTCCCTTGCTGGTGGAAGCGTGCAGAAATTTACCTTTTTCGACATATATCCCGACGTGGCGGAGCTTGATGCCGGTTTTGAAGAAGACCAGGTCACCTGGCCGCAGTTGGCTTTTTTTGATCCGGGTCCCCAGTTTTGAAAGCCGGGCAGTTGTCCTGGGGATCTTTTTGCCGAGCCGGTTCCTGAAAGTCAGGTGGACGAAACCGGAACAGTCGATGCCTTTTTTGCTGAAACCGTTGTCCTTGTATCTCACCCCTCGCCATTCCTGGTACTGGGCGTACAAGAGTTGTTTTACCCGATTCGTATTACTTAATTTGACGGTCTTGCTGCTACCGCTGAGTTCTCTGACCTGCACGGACTGTTGCAACTCCGGCTGACCGCAGCTGCATAAAAGGGTAATGGCGATGCCTAGGAACAAGTAGTGCTTCAGCAACATATAAACCCCTTCAAGTAAAGACCTTGTTGTGGAGATAGTCGTTAAGTTTACGCCGTTCCGGAGCCGAAGGATGCTGGCCCGGGAATTCGAGCGGGATCTCCCGGTCGGTAAATCTTCTGCTGCTTCGCTGCTTAATAACAAGATCAGGTATCGTCATCACGGTCCTTGGTACTGGCCATTCTTGAAGGTGCCGGTGAATACGGTCCCGTTTGCTTCGGTCTGGGCACCCTGGCCGTTGGGTTGGCCGCCGCTGAATTCACCCTCGTATTTCTGGCCGTTTGCGGTTACCGAAATACCCTGGCCCTGCATGATGCCGTTCTGGAATTCGCCAGTGTAGCTGCCGCCGTCAGTGAATTTAAAAACGCCTTGACCATTGAAGGCCCCGCGGCTGAAACTGCCGTTGTAACTACTGCCGTCTGCCAGGGAGAGGGCACCCTGTCCGTCCGGTTCACCATAGTGCCAATTACCTTCGTAGGTGTCGCCGTTGGCGTATTTCATGGTGCCCCGGCCGGACCGGGTACCATCGTTGAATTCGCCGATATAGACATCGCCGCCCTTGATCTCTATGGTCCCCTGGCCGTTCGGCATATCTTCTTTGAACTGGCCGGTATATTTAGAGCCATCATTGAAGATAAAGGTGCCGGAGCCGGATCGGCAGTTCCCTTGGGAGCAACGTCCGTCTGCGCTGAAGGAGGTGGTGGGGAGCAAGGAGAGGAGTAGTGTGACCGCAAGGATTTTGATCTTCATCGCTGGTTTCCTATCTGGTTGAAGTATCGTTGCTTGATTTAAGGCCATTATAGCAGATTTTCCTGTGAGCTGAAGCCGGAAAAAACAATTGGCTGATCAGGCCTGTTCTTTGGTGAACACCAACAGCTTTCTGGATGTTCTAGAGAAAGGCAGGGCAGTTTTGATGGTTTCGCTCAGTCTGAAAGGGCTGGGGGGGGACTCCTGGCGCCATTCGGCGAGTTCCTCGTTGGCTTTGCGCCCTTTCATGCAGATGATTTTGCCCCCGGGGGTACAGAATGGCTCGGCCAGTTCGAGAAACTTGTTGATAGAGGCGAAGGCGCGGCTGGTCAGGATCGGGGTGTTGTTCTGCCATTCTAGCAATTGTTCATTGTCATTTTCGAGACGGGTCTCCAGAACCACGATCTTCTTCAAGCCGAGGCTGCGGATGATATGACGCAGAAAAGAAGTTCTTTTCTGACGGGGTTCGACCAGGGTGACCAGGAGGTCGGGGCAGGCGATCTTCAGGACCAGGCCCGGGAAGCCGGCGCCACTGCCGACATCCATCAGCCCAGGCGGGGGGCAGTCCTTTACCAGGGCAACCATGGTCAGAGAGTCAATGAAATGGCTTTCGATCAGGACTTCTTCTGTCGCCTTGGCCACCAGGTTGATGCTTCGGTTCCATTTCTGCAGTTCGGTCAGGTAGCGACAGAGTTGGGCGATCGTCTGCTCGTCGGCGGCGAGGCTCAGGGCGGTCAGGCCCTGGCGAAAAAGATCACTTGCGCTCATCGGTCCTGATCGAGGCAGAACGGGCGTGGGCGGTCAGCCCTTCCAGGTTGGCGAGGCGCTGGATATGTTCACTGTCGGCAAGTAAGGCCTCACGGCTGTATGAGATCAGACTCGTTTTCTTTACAAAGGTTTCAACCCCCAGGGCGGAAGAGAAACGGGCCGTGCCCATGGTCGGCAGGACATGGTTGGGGCCGGCCAGGTAGTCACCGGTCGATTCAGGGACATGGTCGCCGACAAAGATCGCCCCGGCGTGGCGGATCTCTTTAACGCGATCAAGAGCATTTTCAAGCATCAGCTCCAGATGTTCTGGAGCCAGCTGATTGGCGATTTCGAGCGCTTCTTCGACCGAGTCGGCGATCAGGATCACCCCTCTCTCGCTCAGGGCCTGGCGGGCAATCTTGGCCCGGCTCAGTTTCGGCAGTTGTTCCTGCAGTGCTTCGTTGACCTGGGCCGCAATCTCCGGACTGGTTGTGACCAGCATGGCCAGAGCCAGGGGGTCATGCTCGGCCTGGGCCAGCATGTCGGCGGCAATATAGGCCGGGGTTGCGGTCCGGTCGGCCAGGATCAGCACTTCACTGGGGCCGGCGACCATATCGATCCGGACCCGGCCGGAGACCTGTTGCTTGGCCTCGGCGACGAACTGGTTGCCGGGGCCGACGATCACGTCAACTTTCGGAATAGTAGCGGTGCCGTAGGCAAGGGCGGCGATCGCCCAAGCACTGCCGGTCTTGTATATTTCATTGATACCGATCCTGGCGGCGGCGACCAGCAGGGCCGGGTTCACCTTGCCCTCGTGGTTCGGGGGGGTGACCATGACCCTTCTCTTTACTCCGGCGATCCCGGCCGGGATACCGTTCATCAACACCGATGAAACAAGCGGGGTTTGGCCGCCCTGACCGCCGGGGACATAGAGTCCGGCCGAGTCGATCGGGTTGACCAGGCGGCCGGTGATGATGCCGTTGTCACCGGTTACGGTCCATGACTCCTCTTTCTCCCGCTCATGGAAGGTTCTGATCCTCTCGATGGCCAGGTCCAGGGTTTTCAGCAGCTCCCCGTCTATACCAGCTAAGGCCTCTTCGATCTCCTGGTCGCTGACTTTTAGTTGGTTAATGGTGAAATCAGGTGCATCAAATTTACGGATGTATTCCACCAGGGCATCATCACCGTCCTTTCTGATCCTGGCGATAATTTCCGTAACGGCCTGACGGCAATCACTGTCAGTTGACTGGAAACGGTCCTCGAGGTCAGCCAGCTTTTTTTTGCCTTCGGCGGAAGAGGTGGCCAGGGCCTTGATGATCATGGTCTATCCTTGTTCATTTCTGGTTGCAGCAAAGGGAAAAGAGCTTGTTACGGGCCAAGAATAATTGATTTTACTTTAATGTAAACAGATTTAGAAGCATCCAGTGTAGGCCATGCTCCACCAGCCAGGTAGGCAGATCTGCAAAAAAAATATCGGCTCGGGCGGTATCTTTTGCTTTAGGACGAGGAGATGGTGTATAAATTGACGATATATTTACCGATGAAGGGGAACATTGGTTTAATTTTCATTGTCCAGGAGGGAAGACATGACCCATCGACCAGTAACCGCCAGAACCCTTAACGAACTGCTTGACGCAAGTTGTGAGAAGTTCGCTGATCGGCCTTTGGCCAGCTTGGCTTTTACTACCCCTACCACCTTCCGGGAATACAAAACCATTGTTCTGTCAATCGCTGCCCGTCTTAGTGCGCTGGGAATCAAGAAGGGTGACCGGGTCGCTATCCTGGCCGAGAGTTCGCCCCGGTGGGGGATGGTCTACATGGGGGTGATCAGGATGGGAGCCGTTGCGGTGCCTATCCTGCCTGATTTCCCTGAATCTGATGTCCTGCATATCCTGCTCGAATGTAAGGCCAGGGTCCTCTTTACTACCGAAAAACAGATAGACAAGATCTCTGAACTCACCGGTCATAGTATCGAAAAGATCATCACCCTTGATGATTTCAATGGCCGTAGCGAGATCGTTGAAGCGATCCCGTTCTCGCAGTTCATGGAAGGCGATCTTCCTGACGGAGTTGTTGAGCCGGAAGCAGTTGAGGTGGATGATCTCGCCAGTATCATCTATACATCCGGCACTTCCGGACATTCAAAGGCGGTTATGCTCAGCCATGGTAACTTCTGCTCAAATGTTAATTCGGCCAGTGGTCTGGTCAATATAACTCCGGACTGGACTTTCCTTTCAGTCCTGCCCATGTCCCATGTCCTGGAGTTCACCGTGGGTTTTCTGCTGCCCATTCGCCAGGGGGCGCGGGTAGTCTACTGTGGTCAGCGGCCGACCCCGACGGTTCTCGGCAAGATCTGTGCGACCGAGAAGCCGACGGTGATGGTAGTGGTGCCGATGATCATGGAAAAGATCTACAAGAAACGGGTCCTGCCAAAGATCAGCAACAGCAAGGTGTTGAAGTTGATGCTCGCGGTCCCGTTCCTGAGGAGCAGGGTCCTGGCCAAGATCAGCAGCAAACTTGTCGATTTTTTCGGTGGTGAACTGCAGTTGATGGCGATCGGTGGCGCGGCCCTGAACTTGGAGGTGGAGAAATTCTTTGACGAATCAGGCTTCCCTTATCTGATTGGTTATGGTCTTACCGAGGCGGCCCCGATCCTTTCCGGCGGCCCGTTCGGTGACCCGACTATTGCGGTGGGCTCAAGCGGTAAGCCTGTGCCCGGTATCTCGATCAGGATCAGCAACCCGAATCCGGAATCCGGCATTGGTGAGATCCAGGCCATCGGCCCCAACGTCATGAAGGGTTACCAGAACAATCCGGAGGCGACCGCCGAGACTGTCGATGCCGAAGGATGGTTGGCCACCGGCGATCTGGGCTACATTGATGATCAGAACAATCTCTTTATTACCGGCCGTTCTAAAAGTGTCATCGTCCTCTCGCATGGTGAGAATATCTATCCGGAAGCCATTGAGGACAAGATCAACAGTTCGATCTATGTTGCCGAGTCCCTGGTAACAGAGGCCAATAACAAGTTGATCGCCTCTGTCTTCCCGGATTATGAATATCTTGACCTGGAGACGGTCGGTAAGACCGAATCTGAGAAGCACGAATACATTATGGCCATCCTCAAGGATATCCAGAAGACGATCAACCCTCAGCTTCCCGCTTATTCGCAGATCCACAGCGTTGTCGAGCGCCAGGAGCCCTTTATCAAGACCGCAACCCATAAGATCAAGAGATATCTTTATAACTGAAAAACTGATCCGGCAGTTGAACGGCGGTAACCGACAAGCGAGAATATTGCAGCCATGTATAATCCATCGCCATTCCTGATCTCGTCTGCGGCCTTGACCAGTATTTTCAGTTTCTTCTTCGGAGGATATTTTCGGGAGAGAGAGAAGGCTTACCGTTACTGGATCCGCTATCTGGCCTATGACGTGGAGCATTCCTGCGAAGAAGAGATCAAGTCTCTTTGTGCCGAGTTCGAGTCGAAAGAACGGGTGTTCCGTCAGGCCAAGGGGTTGCTGATGATCCTGCTCCTTACCCTGTTTATTGAGTTTGTCGTCTTCCAGTTCTATTCTC
>CBDVDF010000110.1:0-5852 GCA_965372675.1 uncultured Desulfobacterales bacterium | reverse complement strand
AAAAAACATGGTGGACATGTAACGGTTAAATCCCAGGAAGGCAGTGGCACCTCCGTAACCGTCTATCTGCCGAGATCAGCTGCGAAGGCCACCACGACTCATTATGTGGCGGAGCCCCCTGCGAAGAGCACCATCACCGGCAGCCAGAAGATCCTGCTGCTGGAAGATGACCGGGAACTGGCCAGAACCACCACCAACATGCTGGTCCATCTTCGCCACAAATCAGAGATCGCCAGCACCGGAGAAGAAGCAATCGCCTTGCACTTACAGGCGAAAAATGAAGGGCGGCCCTATGATCTTCTCATCCTTGACCTGACGATCAGGGGTGGCATGGGCGGCAAAGAGGCCCTGCAAAAGATCCGCGCAACCGACCAGGAAGTCAGAGCTATTGTCTCCAGCGGTTATTCAGATGACCCGGTCCTGATCAACTTCAGGGACTACGGATTTTCCGGCGCCCTGCCCAAACCATTCACCCTTGCCGATCTGGGATCAGCCATTCAGAGCGCCTTTACTCCTGCCGAAGAACCTCCTCTATAGCGCTACCAATGGCAGGTATTCCGGCTGCCAGCGCATTTTCTCAACCAGCAGATCCAGCTTTTCCTCGTTGTTCTCATGCCAGAATGAACTGAATACACAGGGGCGACTGACTCCCTGGCGGATCGCCTCCCTGCCAACCGCCTGGGCAACCCTGAGGCTTATCTCCCGCAATTCAGCAACCGGCGGAAAAAGGATCCCCTTGGCCAGATCATCAGCAGCGACCGAATCGGCGACTGCATGGGCGGCGGCGGTGAAAAACCCGGGCAGGACCTCTCTCGCTCCCGCCGCCAGAACGCCTAAACCGACGCCAGGAAAAACGAAGACATTGTTACCCTGACCGATCCTGATCTCTGCCTCCCCCTGAGTGACCGGGGGAAATGGACTGCCGGTGGCAACCAGGGCCCGTCCACCCGTCCAGGCATAAATATCTGCCGGGACCGCTTCGGCCTTGGAGGTCGGATTACTTAACGGCATGATCACCGGTCTGTCGGTGTTTTTCAGCATCGCCTCGGCTATTTCCCGGGTAAAGCATTCCGGCTGCCCTGAAGTGCCGATCAAGACAGTCACCCCGGCCTTACGGATCACATTCAACAGATCTCCGTCACTTTCGCTGTTATACCAGGCCAGATCCTGCGGATCCCGGGCGAAATGCTCTTTATACGGTTCCAGCTGGCGGCTGTTGACTACCAACCCACGCCGATCGATGGTATATATCCGCCGGAGTACTTCTTTTTCGGAAAGGCCTCTCTCCCGCAAACCGGCCAGGATCTGATCGGCAATACCAACCCCGCCTGCCCCGGCCCCATGAACCAGGAAGATCTGATCAACCAACCGTTCATCCTTGATCTTCATCGCCGCGATGATCCCGGCCAGGGTCACCGCGCCGGTCCCCTGGATATCATCGTTGAAAGAGATCAGGTCGTGCAGGTGAGCATCCCTGATCGCGAAAGCGTTCTGTTTGGAAAAATCCTCCCACTGACAAAGGGCATTAGGAAAAATCTTACGAAACGCCCTGGCGAAGCGCTGGACGAAATTCACATAATCAGCGCCGGTGATCCTCTCGTGCCGCCAACCCAGATAATATTCATCGTCGAGCAACTCCCGGTTATCGGTGCCGACATCCAGAGAGATCGGCAGGCAGTGCCAGGGGGCGATACCTGCGCCCTGGGTGTAGAGCATCAGCTTGCCGAGACAGATGGCGATGCCGCCGGCGCCCTGATCACCGATACCGAGGATCCCCTGGTTGTCGGTGACCACCGCCACTCTGATATCCCGATGGATATAACGACGCAGAATGACCTCGGCCTGATCGATATTGCCAGGATGAAAATGCAGGCCATTGGCGGTTCGGTACATCGAGGAATAATTCTGACAGGCCAGGCCGACGGTCGGCGTGTAGATGATCCGCATGTATCTTTCGATATCACTGGCGATCAGGGCATGGGCCAAAGTGACATTACGATCAAAAAGAGCCCGGATATAGA
Source organism: uncultured Desulfobacterales bacterium (assembly GCA_965372675.1). GTDB lineage: Bacteria > Desulfobacterota > Desulfobulbia > Desulfobulbales > JAGXFP01 > JAGXFP01. The sequence goes on along the minus strand of CBDVDF010000110.1, from coordinate 3,831 downwards.
TGAATTTCTCAATATCACTCTCCTTGCTCTCCACCTTGCGGGCCGAATCAAGGACCTGTTTGGCGAGAGGCCTTACCGTCGGCGGCAGACTACCGGAAAGCCCCAGTTCAAGGCGCTCCTCCTCCGAGAAAGCGGTGCCCTTGTTGATGAAGTTATTGGCCATAGACCTGGTACCCCGACTATAAATGAGGAGTTCCGAGGTTTTGCCGAATTGATCATATCTTAATCCGTAAGTACTCTGAGACACGTTGTTCTCCCTGTTCTATTTATTGCCGCGACTGGTATCACGCCAAAGGACACAGAAGGATGCGCCTTCACTATTGGAACAACTGCGGACCACCGACCACTTCAAGAGGATCGGGGTCATCACCGTGGTTACGAAGGCCATGAAGACCAGGGCAGAGAACTGGTCTGGAGTCAGCAGGGGCTCACTGATCACCCCATCGGCCAGCAGCTGGTTACTGAGATTGATCACCACCGAGGCAACGACCAGTTCCACCGCCCCACGCCCGTTCATGCCGATACCGACGATCGAAGCCTCGCTGGCATTCATCCCGGCCAACCTGGCGCCAAGCCCGCTGCCGACAAATTTACCGGCTATCGCTACCAGAGTAATCGCAAGAGCGAAGAAAATGAACGATGCACTCCATTCGAAATTGAGATGAAAACCCAGAGTGGCAAAAAATATCGGGGTCAGAAAACCGTAGCTTATACTGAAAAAACGATCTTTGATCAGGTTGTATATTTTTTCATCCATTATCTCACGACGGACAAACTGGCCGGCAAGGAAGGCGCCTATAACCAGATGCAGACCAGCCTTCTCGGCCAGAAAGGCCATGACCAGGGCAGCTACCAGCGCAAAGGTAAATGCTTTACCGCCATCATCCTTCAAGCGTTTGGTAAGAAATGGGACCAGAAATTCCCCAACCAGAACAGTAAATCCGAAAAAAAGAACCACCTTGCCGAGCAACAGGGCCACCGCCCCGACTGAAACAGATCCACTCTTGGCCAGACCGATCAGCACCGAGAGGGTTACCAAAGAGAATATATCATCGGCAATGGCGGCCCCCATTATGACATGGCCGACCTCGGTCTTATTGATGCGCATATCCTGTAGAATAACGGCCTGGACTGCTATCGCCGTGACCGAAAGGCCCATGCCAATAAAAAGGGATTGGTAAAGGGTACCACCGAATAATCTGGTGCAGAGAAAACCCATCGCAAAAGGCAAGACAAAACCGCCCAGGGCGGCAGCCATTGAGGGCTTGATATGTTCAAGCAGCTCTTTGGGATCCATTTCCATGCCGGCGTAAAACATCACGAAAAAGATCCCCAGTTCAGCCAGCAATGCAAGCTGTTCGGTCATCTGGACAACATCAAGCAGGGCCGGACCGAGGATCAAGCCGGCCATCAGTTCGCCAAGCATCACCGGCAAACCCAACCTGGTAAAGATGAAGCCCAGAAACCAGGCGGCACATAAGATAAGCAACATATTGACTATAAGAATTTCCGAGATCAAGGGGGATTCCTCCGGACCAGATCATTTTCCCCAAGGGGATATTTGCTCAAAAAACTTTGACATTTAATGTTATGTTTACTTACATCTGCCAATTGTGCAAATGGTATCATACCATTAGATGATGGCCTGCAGATTATTTTTCCGGAGCATCAATTGATATGCCTTCTTGGCAGAAAATACTGGCTGACAGCATAACCGACCCCCATGACCTGCCGGCCTCATTCAAGGTCGACAGAAAGGCTCTCGCCAGGGTTACCGCTTCTTATCCAATGCGGATAAACCCCTACTTTCTGAAATTGATCGAACATCAAGGCGATCCGTTCTGGCGCCAGGCGGTCCCCGACCCCCGCGAACTGACAGACCATATTTGCCCTGCAGATCCGCTCGGCGAAGAGGATCTGAGTCCGGTACCCAACCTGATCCACAAATACCCCGACCGGGCCCTGTTCCTGGTCAACGCCTCCTGCGCCATGTACTGCCGCTTCTGCACCAGAAAAAGGAAAGTCGGAACCGCCAACCTGCAGATCAGCTCAGACACCCTGCAGGCTGCTTTTGACTATCTTGCCAAGACCCCGGCGATCCGGGACGTTCTGGTCTCCGGCGGCGATCCGCTGCTCCTTGAGGATGACCAACTGGAATGGATCCTGGCGAAATTACGGACCATACCCTCGATCGAGATCATCAGGATCGGCACCAGGGCCCCCTGTACCCTGCCGATGAGGGTAACCGGTGCTCTGGCAAAAATGCTGCGAAAATTTCATCCCCTCTATATCAATACCCATTTCAACCACCCGGACGAGATCACCCCGCAGGCGGCCCGGGCCTGCACCCGCCTGGCTGATGCAGGTATTCCGCTGGGCTGTCAGACCGTGCTGCTCAGGGAGATCAATAATGACCCGCAGATCATAAAAAAATTAATGCATAGGCTTTTACTGATCCGCGTAAAGCCGTATTATATATTCCAGGGAGACATGACCAGAGGTACAGACCACTTCCGGACCCCGGTCGCTCAGGGCCTGGAGATCATGCGATCCCTGATCGGGCATACTTCGGGGCTTGCCGTACCCAGGTTCGCCATCGATCTGCCCGGCGGCTACGGCAAGGTGCCGCTGCTGCCGGACTATCGGGACAGTGGGCCAGGAGAGCTGAGATTCAGGAACTATCTGGGCCAAAGCTGCTCGTATCTTGACCCGGTCTGAAAAAACAGGAGACCCACCATGGAAAAGAAGATCCTGGTAGCGATCGACGGATCGACCTACAGCAATAATACCATCCAGTATCTCGGCAGCCTTTTCGGGCCGATATCCGAGGTCAACTTCCACCTCCTGACCATTATCGCCTGCGGTAGCCTGCCGTCCAGCAAGGAGTGGATGGACGAACTGGAGTTGATGAACTGCCTGCCCCCCGAAGCCCAGAAACGACTGCGCTCCGCCAAGACCTACATGAAAACAGCGACCCGCAAGCTTGAAAAGCTGGGGGTGGCGCCAGAAAGGGTCTCCTGCGAAGTCCGACTGGGACGCCAATCGGTCGCTAAAGACATTCTCAATGAGGGCCGCCAGGGCTTATACGATGCGGTCGTTATCGGCCGCCGGGGTCTCAGCAAACTTGAAGAGCTGGTGATGGGCAGCATATCCACCTCGGTCTTTGAGAAATACCATGACGTACCCCTGTGGATCATTGATGGCCAGGTCGATTCCCGTAAATTTCTGGTCCCCATCGACGGTTCATTCTGTTCAATGATGGCGGTGGACCACCTTGCCCACATTCTAGCCGACTGCCAGCATTGCCAGATCACCCTTTTTCACTCCACCGCCATGCTATCGACCGTCCGCAGCCTTGAGCCCCAGGAAATGTATGAGCAATGGGGGCGGCAATGGTGTGAGGAGCACCTGAGCCGGCCGGACAGCCTCTTCCATGCCCCCAAACAGCTGCTGATCCAGAGCGGTATTCCCGAAAAAAACATTCAGTGGTTACACACCTCAAAAGGCATCGAGGCCGGGCGCCAAATCCTCCGCCAGGCCCTGATCGATGATTACGGAACCATCGTCATCGGCCGACGCGGCAAAGACGTAAAGAAAGGAATATTCAGAGGAGTCTCGGACCGGATCGTCCTGATGGGAGAGCAGGTCGCCATCTGGATCGTCGGCTGAGTGGAACAATCACCGGATGAAGATGTTGAGTTTAAGATTGTGGACCGCAAGCAAGTACAGCAAGACTCCGAGAAGTCCGACTTTTAACCAGACTTAGCCGGTTTCCTTACTACATGAACCGCAGAATATCGAACAAGGAATAATGAATGATGAAGGGTGGAA
>CBDVDF010000109.1:0-5853 GCA_965372675.1 uncultured Desulfobacterales bacterium | reverse complement strand
TGGTCCGGGGAAGAGAGATCAAGATATCCTGGAATAAGTCATCGACCGGATATTCGTCTGTAGTTGCGGAATCGCAGAACAGCATACCTGATGCACTTATATCACGAACACAAACTGTGGTCATTAGATCTCGACCGGTCTTGACCATTGCCCTGGTACCGGGCGGGACAGCCACTCTTTTATAGCGTCGTCGCTGCAGGAGAAAAAGGGTGTCCGGAACCTCGACAGAAAGGCTGAAAGGATTGTGAGTATAGTTGTTGGTCCGGAAAAAACGCCAATAGTCATCGTGATCACGAAAAAACACCCGGAATGATCCATTATGGTCGTTCCAGTCAAGGGGTTTATCGATATGCAGCATGCCCTCTTCGATGTTCATCAACAGGCATTTTTCAAAGACCTGCCCAGCATCGGGCACCAGGGTCATCAGACCGTGGCTGCTTCGAACCCCAGCAAAGACCTTGCTGATCTGCTCAGCATCCTCGACCGGGTGATAAGACTCTTCCGGAAGCTGCCAGGGGAGATCCTGATCGCTGTTATGGTCACCACTTTTCTCAATTGTCACTTCACACACCCCATTAAAGCTTCAAACTGATTATAAGTATCTCAGTTTTTTTTTGCACTTGCAATTATCAGGCAACCACCCAGCCAGGCATCATGCCCTGATCATCCTGGCAGGCTGATGCCGGCAAGAAAGCTACTTATTTATTATCTCACTTAGGTTCGGAGCAAAGCTGCTCCTCAAGCTGTCTGATCTTCCTGGCCTTTTGCTGAAAATCTATCACCAGACCGATAATGATCACGCCGACAAAAAGCCTGAACCAGAGTTCGGTCGGATCAGCAGGAACAAAACTCTCAGACCATGCGGCAGACGGTTGAAAGCTGCCCTTCATCAGCGACTCGAACACCCAAAAGACCACCGCGGCAAAAACTGCGCCGCTATAAACCGAAAGTGCCTGGATGTTTTTAATAGATGACGATTTCATTACAGTTTGCCTGTCTTAACTCAGGGAACACTCTCTTCTTTGCCGCCGATCTTCTTAATAAAACCTTCGATTGCAACTTCATCTTCATCACAAAACGCTATACCGTGACAGACCTGATCAGTTTCAACATCTCTGAATGAGCGGACGATCCGCCCTCTGCTGATCACCGGCAGGACGATCCGGCCTTGATCATCAAGCTTTTCAGAAGACTTGTGTTGCGGCAGGGCGATGGCAATGTCGTTAATAGTCGAATGATCATCAAACTTTTTTTCAGTGCTACCGGTACAGATCAGCATCCCTGAAGCGCTTATATCTTTCACATAGCCACCGTTGTGGATCGTATCATCAACCCAGAAGACCGTCCTGGTGCCAACCGGCACTTCCGCCCGATGACGACGACGCCTCTGGAGACGATAAAGATTCTCCGGGTAGGTTGTGCAGAGACTGTACGGGCAATCGCTTATCACCTTGACTTCGAAAAAACTCCAGACATTGGTTATATCCTTGAAGTATATCCGGAAATCAGAGATGGTCTTTTCATCAAAATCGATCGGCTTGTCGACACTCAGAGTTTCCTCATCGAACTTGATCAGGATGGTATTCCCATACCTGCGGCCATCAACTGAGGTTAACACCAGCATACTATGATCATTCCTGATCACATCCAGGCTCTTATCAATAACTTCCTGATCATCAGTTCTGGCGAAATCTCTCTTCTCGATCTCCCAGGGAGCTGTTTTAAGCTCATCGTCATAAACAGGATTACCTGAAACCTTTTTGCGATAAGTCGCAAAGCCAAGGTCATTCATTCCCCCCCCCTTTTTCCGTCCGTCCATTTTGAACCAGCCCGGGCATCCCTTCCCAGGATAGCTTTACTTTTATATTAAAGCCCATGTGGACCCGGAATAACAATGCCTGACAAATACCTGACAAATACGGGCAGACCACAGGTACAGCAGAAGCTGCTGTAATAATTAGATTTTTTAATACAATGTCGCCTTGCACCTTAGCATTGATCAGCAGGGTAGATCGATTAAAAATGGCCTCGCTAAAAACCGGTGCTGTGGGTATGGTCGGATGATGGTTAATGAACGGGACCAATATCTGAATATCTGGGCCAGGCAACTTCTTAAAGAACATAGTTCTATCTGCTGGCAGTATGGCCTGAAGCTGTCCAGACCGGCGATCGAGATAACCGACATATCGAGTTGCTGGGGTCGGTGGCGGGAGGCGCCCGCCACCATCACCATCGTCACCGGCCTGATCCTCAACAAGCCGTGGAACGTGGTCCTGAATGTCCTTAAACACGAGATGGCCCATCAGCTGGTAAGCGAAGAGTTGGCCGGCAAACCAGGCCACGGCAAGGATTTCAGAAAGGCCTGCCGGATGCTGGGACTGGCCGCACCATTCTGCAAGGCCAGCGGCGACCTGCCCGAAACATACGCCGCCTCTGCCGGGATAAAAATGGTCGAAACCGGCAGGGTACTTGAAAAGATCAGAAAACTCCTGGCCCTGGGTGATTCAGCCAATGAGCATGAATCGTTGCTGGCCATCCGGAAAGCCGGACAGCTTATGGAGAAACATAAGCTTGATGAAAGATCTGCCCTGGCGGCAGAAGGTTGCACCGGGGTACTGATCAACCTGAAACGGAAACGGCTCGAAAGCTATCACCGAGCCATCTGCTCTATCCTCCAAGAACACTTCCAGGTCGAGATCGTCATCATGCCGCTTTACAACGCCAGCAAGTTAACCACCTACAAGAACATCGATATCATGGGCCGGAGCGAAAATGTCGAGGTCGCCGAATATGTCTTTAATTTCCTGCTGGACCGCTTGTCAATTCTCTGGCAGGAAAGAAAGCGCTCCGATAGATGCCGCCATAGGACCGGCAGAAACTCATACTGGCTGGGGGTCTTGAACGGCTTCCGGGAAGCGCTGCAACAAGAGCCGCCACCAAACAAAGTGGCGGGGAAACCCACTGACCAAACAGGCAAGAGAGCAAACTTAACTGTAACTGGCAGAGATCATCTACTGAGATCATTTGTTAAGGAGAGGCATCCAAAGCTGCGCGGCGGCCGCAACCGCAAGATCCGGGTCGACAACACCATTTTTGCGGCAGGAGTGCAGGCCGGACGTCTCCTGAAACTCCGCCAGGGTATCAAGGAGAAAAAGAACGGCCAGGAGACCTGCCGCCTGCCACTCCTGCCTGCCGGGGGGTGAACTTTCTACATCGATTTCAGGATCGACTTAAGGCTGGTCTTGCGATCCCTGATCCCCAGTTTTTTTCTGATATTGTCCCGGTGAAATTCGATAGTTCGGGTCGAAAGATTCAATAGAGAAGCGATCTCCTTAGTCCTCCGCCCCTGCCGGATCAGATTGGCAACCTGTAATTCAGAAGGGGTCAGATCATGATCATCCGAGTAAAGCCTCTGCATTGCCGGAGAAGTGACCTTCTCCAGATTGCGGCGCAATATGGTCAGGCATTCCCGCTGTTCATCGTTCAGATCACTCCTTTCAAGTCTCTCCAGAAAAGGTTCGCTCAACTCCTTGACATTTAGGATTATCCTTTCGTCCAGTTCCTTGACCTGCTCATCCATATCGAAACTGTCGCTGGAGATATTCTTTAGCAACACTTTCATCGCAACGCCTGACTCTGCAAGTTCGATTGAGCGTTCCTCAAGGCTTTCCTCAACGTTCTGAAGTTTTTCCGTCCGTTCGTGGAGGAGCACCTCAAGCCTGTTCCGGGCCGCTGCCAGCTGCAGATTGCTGTTGACCAACTGACTTTCCGATTGCCATTTTGACGACAAGGCGGCGGCAAACTGCCTGATCTCCTGGGGACGCAAAGGTTTCTGGGCGTAAAGCAACTTGTCCACCGGTTGCACTCTGGCCGAGATCTCAGCCGGGTCAATATCCGAATACGCGGTCATGATCAGGATGTTGACCATCGGGTCCAGTTCCCTGATCTTTTCAGCGGTCCAGAGACCATCTTTGCCCGGCGGCATTCGCATGTCAAGAAAGACCACCGAGTACTGCCTGCCAGTTTCGATCGATCTTTTTACCTCCTCAACGGCCTCTTCCCCCTGCAGACAGAAAGTCAGTTCATATCTGCTCTCTGCCCTCACCACTTCTGCCGGCATATCGAACAGTCTGCCGGCCAGTTCCTTCATACTTTTCTTCGAAGAGACCCGTTCCTCGTCAGGAGTCAGGACTTCCCTGATCGTCTGATGGACACTCTTTTCATCATCGACGATCAGAATACTACAGATTTGATGTTGACCAGCTGCCATGATCTTCCCTTTATTTCACTATGTTAAGGTCTGCCGGCTTCTGAGGGATATGCAGATGAATGGTGGCTCCCTTATTGATCCCGCCACTATCCGCATAAAGCCGGCCATGGAGCGAGGTCATGGTGTTGGCGCACCAGTGCAGACCAATCCCTGATGTTTCGCCACTTTTACTGCTATAGCCCCTTTCAAATATCTTCTGGAGATTTTCCTCCAGAATACCACAACCGTTATCACTGATCATGAGATGGACGAATGTCAAGCCATCGGCCTTTTCGGTCTCGGCAGATATCCTGATCAAACCCTCTTTCCGTTCCGCCCGGATTACGGCTTCCGCGGCATTATTTATCAGATTGGTCAATATATACATCAGGGCATTACGCGGCCCTTTTATTCTATCGATCTCGGCCAGGGAGGTATCGATCTCAATATTCAGGGAATGTAAATGCTCCATCCTCAACATCGCCAGAGCATCATTGACCAATATCTCCAGATCAATATCATCTGCTACCCGCCCACTGGCGGCGTACCTCTCCTGCCCGGCAATAATACTCTCGATCGCCGCGATCCGGTCATCCATACCGTCAAGCCGGCCTCTGAAATCAGCAACCAGTTCGGTAAGATACTGAAATGACTCTTTCTGGAAAGCCCTGAGCATTTCAAGGCGCTCAGCCGGAATATCGGCAGAAGAGATCTCGTCTGCTGCCGCTTCCATCTGGCTTAGCGGCAGATCCTTCAGTTCCTCTTTCATCAGATCGATATGGCCAATTATCGGGGTCATCGCGTTACGGAGATTATGCATAACCCCTGAGGCCATTTCAGTCATCCCGGAAAAGTAAGACTGCTCGACCAATTGCCGGCGGGCCTGGCCCAGCTTGGCAACCATCATATCGAATTCCCGGGCCAGTACCCCGATCTCGTTATCTGAGCGGAGAGTGTCCGAAATATGACTGTCAAGGGTTTCGCTATTCCGTAAGGCGATCGCATGCTCGGTCAGCCTTGAGATCGGGTGGAGGATCGACAGCTTGATCGCCTCCCGTAGGACAATAAGCATCAACAGTCCGCCGGTAATGATCGAGAGGAGAGCGCCATTAAGCACCCCCCGACCGGTGGCAGTAATATCCATGGGAGAGTTAGCCCTGAGCAGCAGAAATTGATTGTCGAACACCCCGGGAATAACAGTGTAACTATGTAAATGGTCACTATCCTTTTCCTGTCTCACCACAACTTTACCGGAAGATGCCTTCAGGAAAGAACGCTGATCAAGTTCTGAAAGGACACTATCCCCGACGACCTGGCATTTTAATTTATTAAAGGAAAAGAGAGAATCTTCGGGAGCATCACATCGATAGGTCCAGATCTCCAGGTCTATGCCACTCTGCTCGGAAAGAATACTTAACAACTCCTTATCGATATACTTGCCCATGATCAGGGTGCCCATTGCCGTCCCCCCGTATGCCGATGTCACTATCGGCCTGGATGAGATCAATATCGGCCCCTGGCTGGTGACCATAACCCCGGCAATGGAGTTTTCAGCCTCTTCGTGCTGTAGCAAAAAGTGGCCCGGAGAGAAGTTCTCATCCGGC
>CBDVDF010000108.1:0-5937 GCA_965372675.1 uncultured Desulfobacterales bacterium | reverse complement strand
ACTGACCGCAGGCCGCAGAGATATCGGCGCCCTTGCTGAATCTGATGAAAACCGTGTAGTCGGCCTTGCGAAGGATCTGCTGGAACTTCTCTATTCTTTCCATTGAAGGGCGTTCGTAATCGGTGCCGGGGCATTCGTTGTAAGGCAGGAGATTGATCTTGCATTTGATGTCCCGCAGTTTGACGGCCAGTTCTCGCGCATCCGCATCCGAGTCATTGAGACCTTTGATCATGATATATTCGAACATGATCATTCTTCTTCTCGGAATGGGAAAATCTTTGCAGGCCTTGAGCAGGACATCGACCGGGTATTTGCGGTTTATCGGCATCAAGCGGCTCCGAACCTCGTCGTTGACGCTGTGCAGAGATACGGCCAGGTTGACGGCGGTTTTTTCTCCCAACACCTTCATTTTAGGCACTATTCCGCAGGTAGATACTGTCACCTTACGGCCTGAAAAATCAAGACCTCTCTGGTCCATGATTATATCAATAGCGGCCAGCAGGTTGTCGAAATTGGCCAGCGGTTCACCCATACCCATAAAAACCAGATTGTTGATGCAACCGGTTTTTTTGTCAGCATCACTGCACATCTCGGCCGGCATCTGCTCAATAACGCCGCAAACCTGATTGACTATTTCGGCCGGACTGAGGTTCCTGGTCAGACCCATGGTGCCGGTGAGACAAAAATCGCAGCCCATTGCACAGCCGACCTGAGATGAGACGCAGAGGGTATTCCGGCCCTCTTCCGGGATCAGTACCGATTCGATTATGTCGCCATCGGCTAACTGGAAGGCGAACTTTATGGTGCCGTCCTTGGAATGCTCGGTCTTGGCGACCGGCAGGCTGCTTATTGCAGCTTTTTCAGCCAGCTCCGCCCGTAATTTTTTGTTAAGGTCGGTCATCTGCTCGAAAGACGATATCCCCGGTCGATAGAGCCATGAGAAGATCTGGCGGCCCCGGAAGGAAGACAAGCCCATTTTCTCAACGAAATCAATAAGTTGGTTCTGGGTAAGGTTTTTCAGGTCGATACGTTTCATGGTTTTTATTTGTTTAAGCAGTTGAAATCTGGCCATCAGCGCCAAATCATAGTTATTTTACTCTGCCCATGATCAATAGAGTAGTGCCTAAAGTACTTAAAGTTATAAGTGCCTAAAGTTGTGGTAGCTACGATTTGCATATGAACCAGATGTTACGGACGATGTTCGAAGATGACTTTGATCCGTACCTCTGCGAAGCTATCCAGTTGTTCCACTTATCAAAAAGAAGTCACTTTATAACCGTAACCACCACAACTTTAGGCATGTTTATGCCCAGCTGTTAGGGTACTTTAAGTACTTTAGACACTTTAGGCACTTGTTTTGCCTTACAAAGCCCTGAGATATTCCGGTTTCAACGCTATTTCACCATTCAGGGCCTGATTGATGGCGGCCAGGACCTGAGGCCGGTCTCTCGGTAGGCGGCAGTTGATCGGTAAGTAGTTTGAGGCATGGTTGGATTGGAACTGGAGCCGATCAAGATCGATGTTCTCAACCATAATGTAGAGTTCCTTAAGGAGTCCCTGCTGGTCAGGTAGTTGGAAATCACCACTTTGGGACTGTTCAAAGAGTGGAGTGTTAGGGAGCAGCATCAATGTGAGCACCCCGACCTGATTGGGCCCCATTGCACTGATCGCCCGGCCGGTTTCCCGGGCGTGGGCTGCAGAATTTTCCCGACCGGCAATACCCAGCAAGGCGGTTACCGAAAGGAACAGGCCAGCTTCTCTGATCAGCCGGCCCGCCTTGATCTGGGATTCTGCATTGACCCCTTTGTTGATGGCCGCCAGGGTAGGGTCGTGGCCGCTTTCCAGGCCCATATATACCCGGGCCAAGCCCAGTTCTTTCAACTCGCGCAGTTCCGCGACTGATTTTCTCAGCGCATTCTTGGCATTGGCATATAGGGAGATACGATTGATCCAGGGCAGTTTTTCCCTGACCTGTCTGAAGATCTCTACTAATTTCTGCTGGGGAAGGCTCAAGACATCGCCGTCGGCGAGGAAAACCCTCTTCTGACGCCGGCAGTAACTGGCGGCGAACTCAAGATCCTCCTCGATGATCCTTGAATCTTTCAGGCGGAAAAGCTCGTCCCGGTAAGCCCCACAGAATGTACATTTGTTGTGTGAACAGCCGACAGTGATCTGGAGGATTATGCTGTCCGCCTCACTGGGAGGACGGATGATGTTGCCTTCGTAATTGAAGCTCATTTACTCAACTTTCCTGGTCGTAATAACCTGTTGAAAGTATAGGCCCTTCATCGTGTTTGCAGCCAGCGCCAATACCCTCCAAAACAATCTGATTCGTAACCACCACAACTTTTATACCCAGAGGGCATAAGTCTCATAAAACCAGACTAGCTGGTTAATTCGGCTAAACTTTTAACTTATAACTTTAGCCCCTGTTCTGCTTTTCAAACTCCTTCATGAATTCGACCAGTTTCACAACCCCTTGACGGGGGAAAGCATTGTATATAGAAGCCCGGCAACCGCCCACAGAACGATGGCCTTTCAGTCCGTCGAAGCCCTGAGCAGTTGCCTCAGAGACAAATTTCGCCTCAAGTTCCGGGGTCGGCAGGTTAAAGGTTATGTTCATCAACGACCGTGAGTTCTCAAGGGCGTGGCCCCGATAAAAATCACTGTTGTCGATCGTCGCGTAGAGCATCGCTGCCTTTTCCTGGTTGATCTTCTCGATCGCCGGAATGCCGCCCAGTTTTTTGAGCCACTTCAGGACCAGGCCGATAACGTGAATTGAGAAGCAGGGTGGGGTGTTGAACATCGAACCCTTGTCGGCGTGGGTCTTGTACCTGAACATGGTTGGCACGGTGTCCGGGGTCCGGTCAAGCAGGTCCTCGCGGATCAGCACCACGGCGCAGCCGGCCGGGCCCATATTTTTCTGGGCTCCGGCGAAAATGAGCCCGTAACGGGAAAAATCCACTGGCCGTGACATTATGTCGGAGGACATATCACAGATCAACATTTTGTCCGTGACCGGGACATTGTGGAACTGGGTGCCGAATATAGTGTTGTTTGACACGTAATAGAGATATTCCGCCTCGGGATCGACCTGGTAATCGTTATCGGCCGGCACATGGTTGAAGTTACTGTCTTCACTGCTGTAGGCAACCTGGGCCTCACCGAAAAACGAGACTTCCTTGATGGCTTTTTTAGACCAGGTGCCGGTATTCAGTAATGAGGCTTTCTTACCGGCTGGCAACAGATTCATCGGTACCATGGCGAACTGGGTAGAAGCGCCGCCCTGCAGGAAAAGAACCTTGAAATTATCCGGTACGGCCAGGAGTTCCCGTAACAGGGCCTCTGTTTCATCTGCGACCGCCATGAACTCCTTGCTGCGGTGGCTCATTTCGATAATGCCGATGCCCTTGTCGTTGAAATTAACAATGTCTTTGGCAGCCTGCTGCAGAACTTCCTCCGGCAGAGTGCCGGGGCCGGCGCTGAAATTGAATATCCTGTCTGGCATCTTTTCCTCCGGGAATATAATAAAAGTAATCTAACTACTCAGCGTAATGCCAAGAAAATAGCTATAACCACAGATTTCAATTTGTTAATCAGGGCTGTATGGATAACCGATTGCGCGGAGTTTTGCAAAAACTATATCAGCTTGAGGCCTGTGCACCGAAAGACTTTTCATTGGACATGGGCGTTGATTTTGTGATTTAATTAAGACAGAGGAAAATGGGCAGGGAGAGTTTTTTCCGCAAAGGTTACCAAGGTGCCCCTTGAGGGTATAATTGATTCTAGAAAGGGCAAATTTGTTCTTCTTTGCTTGGGCAGATCACTGAATCTCTTTAAAGGAGTTTTCATGACCAAGGCTAGAAAGATTCTGGTTGTCGAGGATGAACGGGAAGTCAGGGAGTTTCTCTATGATGCATTTGTCGAAGAGGGCTACGATGTCGTTGCCGTTGGCGATGCCGAAGAGGCCCTTGCGATCCTTACTCCTGAGATCATGGTGATGTTCCTGGATATGAAGTTGCCCGGAGAGATGGATGGTCTTGAATTGTGCCGCAAGATAAGGGTGGACTATCCTACTGCCTGTATCTATGCAATGACCGGTCATTCAACTCTGTTTGAACTTGCAGATTGCCGGGCGGCCGGCTTTGATGATTATTTTACCAAGCCGCTCAGGCTGGAAACTCTTTGTATGGCAGCCGAGCAGGCTTTTGACCGGATAGACCGCTGGCAGAAGAAGTAGTAGTTGTTTTGTACTCCCTTGCTTGACCTGATTTTTCTCCGCAGGAGTGGTTCTCACTCCCTTTAGAGCATAAAGCATATTCCTAACCTTTCATTTCTCCTTGTTGACCAGGGCTGGGGTTGTTATTATCCGGTATATTTCGGTCTTTCTCCTTTTGTTTGTTTATATAATTGAAATTTCGTATTTTTATTCTGGTTTGTTATGGAGTTGATGAAAACTGAATCATCTCAGTTGCTGGTCGCAATTGTCGGACCGACTGCAGTAGGTAAAACCGATCTTGTTCTCCATTTGGCCGGTGAATTGGCAGCGGAGATCGTCAATGTCGATTCCATGCAGGTTTATCGATATATGGATATTGGTACCGCTAAACCCAGCCGCCAGGAAAGGTCGCAAGTCCAGCACCACCTTATCGACATCGTCGACCCGGATGATGAGTATAATGTCAGCCGCTTTATTGCGGATGCCGATCAGGTCTGTCAGGATATATCAGCCAGGGGGCGCTTGCCGATACTAACCGGCGGCACCGGTCTTTATCTGAAAGGATTTGAAGAAGGAGTGTTTGATCCCGTCCCCGGAGAGGATGGAACCGGCAGGAACCACTCCGGCAGCAGGGAAAAACTCCAGGAATTACTCAATGAAAAAGGTCGGGAGTATCTTTTTGCCAGACTGGAGAAGTGTGATCCGGTTTCTGCCGACAGGATTCATCCGAATGACACCTTGCGCCTGTTGCGGGCGCTTGAGATCTTCGAGGAAACCGGGGTGCCGTGGTCAGTCCACCTGACAAGACAACAAGAGAAGGGCGCGGAGCATAAGCGATCCAGGCCGATCCTGAAGATCGGTCTGACCCTGGACAGGAAGTGTCTGTACGAAAGAATAAACCGGCGCACCGCCCAAATGTTCGATCTTGGTTTACCAGAAGAAGTCCAGGGGCTTCTCGATCAAGGCTATAGTCGAGAGTTGAAATCGATGCAGTCGATAGGCTATCGGCACATGGTCAATTTTCTGACTGGTGAGTGGAGTAAGGAAGAAGCACTGAGGCTGATGGCCCGAGATACCAGGCGCTACGCGAAACGTCAGTACACCTGGTTTAACAAGGATCGGCAGATCAAGTGGTTTGCGCCGGAGCAGCAAGAAGATATTATTCAGACAATAAAAGGCTTTTTAGAAAAACAACCATGAATATCCCTAATTCCATCACCCTGATCAGAATAGTGCTGGTGCCGATCATGTTGTATTTTTTAATCGAAGGGCAAGGCCTGCTGGCGCTGCTTATCTTTGTCATCGCAGCTCTGAGTGACGGTCTGGACGGTTTCATCGCCAGGGCTTTTCGGCAGAAAACACGGCTCGGCGCCTTTCTTGATCCTATAGCTGACAAGATCTTGCTGACTACGGCTTTTATCGCTCTGGCGGTGCAGGGTTTTGCGCCTACCTGGTTGGCGATCATGGTGGCCAGCCGTGATCTTCTGATCATGATCGGGATCGGTATTCTGGCCTGGGACAATGATTTTCCATCGATCAAGCCGACTTTGGATGGCAAAGCCACGACATTTTTCCAACTGGTTACAGTCGCTTTCCTGCTTGCCCACGACTACACGGGAGATTACCAGTGGCTATATCTGCCCCTGATAACCTGCACGGGGGTGCTGACCGCCATCTCCGGAACCAGATATATAATTATCGGCTTCAGGTTGCTGGAA
>CBDVDF010000107.1:0-5946 GCA_965372675.1 uncultured Desulfobacterales bacterium | reverse complement strand
ATTATTTATATCCAGACCTGCCGCATCCCAAAGCCTCCGAGTGTCATGGAAGTTGTTCGTATATCGTACATCGTCGAATCCAGGGAGAAGAAGGTTATTCCATGCTCCGGCATCTTCTTTGTCGGCGCCTCTCTCCAGCCATAGGCTAACGCTAGTAGGTATATTTAAAGTGTCGGGGTCACTATCTTTCCAGAGAAATTTTTCATTCAAACCATTTTGAAAACCCAGTTTCTCCAAATATCCGCAATTAGTTCCAGCACCACCACAATCTGCTAGGACGGAGTTTTTTGCAGCATACTTGACCAACTGCTGATGAACACCGTTATTACCAAGTATTGTGAGGGGATCCTGGTCCCATGACCAGCCGGAATTAACCGTTCCTAGCCAAGCAATCGTTGTCAGTAGCAGGCATACAAAATTCTTATAGGAATAATTCATTCTCATTCTTCCAGTTTATATATTGACAAACCAATCATTTCCCTTGCCTTGTTTTCTTCCTTGATATATGCCCTGCTTTTTTCAAGTGGCACCATTATAGAAGGGAACCGTTCTCTCATTCGGTCCTTGTCGATCTCCCAAAGTTTTACAATTCCACCAATCTCGGACAGGCTTTTATAATCAATTGCTATATAGTCATAACCAGCTTTAAATACTGTGGCCTGAACCGGTTTAATGTTGGTAAACAAACGGAAGCCTTTACCATGCAACCTGAACTCTCCTTGCTGGTTAGCAACGGTTTCCAAGGCATCATAGTATTCACTATGACCACCGGCCAAGGTGACGTGCCTTTTTCGCCATAACCCTATAATAACCGTGTCTGGAATAGGCTCACCAGTCTTGCCATCAACAACCTTGCCAACCAAATCATTGTCATACCTGATCGGCGCACAACAGCCTGTGCCTCCAACCAGTATCGCCATGATCCCGGCAAAACAAATTAACTGTAGGAGTTTTGAGATCATCAGCGGATCTTCGGATCGACCAGATTGAATCAGCCCTTTTGGATGCAGTTGCATTTGGAAATTCTCCAATCGTTAAAATTTGTATATTTTCCACAAGCCGTTTTCATCAACGACAAAGTAGATGTAATAGGAGATGGGGTAGGAGGTGGGGCCAGTCGGTCCGGCATGCACCTCATCACGAGTGATTCGATACTTTACTCGGTCATTCTTAACTGAAACCATTTGTATGCTGCCGCCCATCTCAAATTCTTGTTGTTGTATTTCTGCCGCTATTTGCGGCAGAGTATCATAAAGTTCATTGAATATATCGTTATATAAAGCTTGGGTTTGACTAGTAAAATAACTGGTTGCAGTTGGCACATCTTTAAGCAATAGCGCGGCTATTGTATCGTCCCATATGTTAATCAACAAACTGTCCAAAAGGACACTATCGAGAACCTGAATCATTATGTCCTGACTGTGCGGTCCCTCTTGATCTGTCACTATGTAACTAATGGTATAAATGCCGGGATCAGCAATAGTAAAATCATATTCTGATTCTGATATCTGAATTAAAGTGGCTAAAAGAGAGGCGCATGATGCTATAGGGTCAGATACGCAATTAAAACCTATGGTGGCAAGAGGGCTATCCAAGTGATGATCAATTGTTAAAGTGGTATCAAGCGGTGCAACGCCGGTAGCAGGATTAAGGCCCAGGAGGATCCATTCCTGGTCGATGGTATCAACCAAAACTTCGATAGAATAAGAAACTGAAGATCCGCCCGGTTCGGTGGCGATAGCTTCAATGGTGCTAAGCCCTTCATTCAGCGGGACATTGTTGGCAAAAAACTCATTGCCGTCGATAATGGCCACTACCCCGTTGACGATGACTCCCACCTCTGCGACTCCGGTGGTCACCAAGCCGCTGACATTGACTACCGGTTTATTGATAATGTCTTCAGCTTGAGGAGTGAGGATCGCAACACCCAGGCTTGCCGGATCAAGAACGGTGATGGTGACATTCTTAAATGTCGAGTCGGTACCTGACCAGGCCCTGAATCGGTAGATAGTTGTCTGGTTCGGGTTATCGGAATTGCTGCCGCCGAAGACCTCAACTTCCGCGCCTATACTGACACCTTGCTCATCAAGCTTCTCGACATAGACATTTGTACCATCGGTAGTCCAGTCGAAGATAATAATATCACCACTACCAGCGATCTTTGCCGATTGGTTGACGGTTACTTCAAGGCTGGGCGGAGGTAGTGGAGACTTAAACCCTGCCAGGTGGTTATGACAATCACTGCAGTTGGTTGTATCGTTGTGGGTAGGATTGGAACCGTCAGAGTTCCAGTAAGAGGTTGCGGCATGACAAACCTGGCAAAGACCTTGAGGGGTTGTTGTGTCCAGAGTGTCATCGATCCAGCCGCCATAGGTTCCATCAACAATGTCGGGCTGGAAGAATTTTACAGAGTTGTATAATAGGGTAGTCGGGTTAATTACCGACGCTTTAAGGTTCTGGCCATAGAAAACCCCGAACTGGACCAGATCCTGGGCAGAGGTCATCTGTCCCTTTACCTTCAATATATATGAGAAGCCAGGAATATCCTCTACAACATTGATGACCTCAAAGGTCTCTGTAGGATTACTCTTATTGGGAACAAAAACCAGACCACGAGAGTTATCGACCGCACTGCCGGCACTCACCCTTCCACCTTTGTAGCTCCAGGTCAGAGGGTCGGCCCAGCCGGGTTGACCATAGAGGAATGAAATACCGACCGTGGTAGCACCATATCCCTGACCATCCGGGTCTCCGACATTATAGACCTGAGGCGCTATAACAAAATCGATGTCACCATCTGCCAACCAGAAACTGGCTGGATCGGTATAGGCCCAATCCAACTGTGTCTGAGCGTGGGGGTCATGGCAGTCTGTACACTGAGTCGACCAAGCGGATGGATCCGTACCAGGGATATTGCTAGTTGTCGAACTGGCGTGCAAATTACTGACAGGTGCCTCTTTAACGGACGGGCCGGGGACAAGATTTTCCTGCTCATCATGGCAGGACAGACAGATTGTGTTACGGGTGGTCACATTGATGTCGCCAGTACCGTTGTTGGGATCACCCCACCACCAAGCTGAATTGTTGTGACACATGAAGCAATAGATGCCGTTCGATTCGTTATGAGGCGAATCGACTGTATATCCCTGGGCGATGAACGGGGTCCCGATAATGGCTAAAACAGCCAGAACAATGAATACTGCTATTCTGTTCATTTTATATCTCCATCTAGCAAAGCATCTTTTCTAAACATAGAAAGCCTTTATTTATATTCGATACGTGTATACCAAGCTTATCTTCCGATCAATGGGGGAAACCCCTATTTTATGGTAGGGATATCAGGAAATGTTTGATGGACACGAAATACAAAGATGCCTTTACGAACTGTAGATATCTATAATCTCCTCAGTAAGTCCTAGCATCATTCATCGTCTGACTGTCCCTGATCCAGCTCTTTGGTACAAAAAAACGCCGCCTCTGCGAACAGGTGGCGGCGATTTTTTGATCATATTCTTGTTATAAAGCCTATTCAGCTTCCGGGACCCGGCCTTCCTTCAGATCACGTCCTTCAAGATACCTGATCATCGACTCAGCAGCCTCTTTCGCCTGGTAGATGGCCTTGGCAGCCGTTTCCGGACCCAGCACTGCATCGCCACCGGAAAAGACCCAATCCACCGAGGTCTGCATGGTTACTTCGTCAATATCGATGGTATTCCAGCGTGACAGTTTAAGATCGACTCCATCGATAGCCCCAAGGTCAACATCCTGGCTGATCGCCGGGACAATGGCATCGGCCTCGATCATAAAGTTAGAACCTTCCCTGGGCTCCGGGCGGCACCGCCCGGAGGCATCCGGCTCGCCAAGTTCCATTCGGATACATTCGATCTTGTTCAGTCGGCCGTTTTCGCCGTGGATCTTCACCGGCGCCGCCAGCATCTCGATCTTGACCCCTTCCTCTTCAAGATGATCGATCTCCGCCTTTGAGGCCGGCATTTCCTCCTTGCCGCGCCGATAGAGGATAAAGACCTTGTCGGAACCGGTCCTAAGCGCTGTCCTGGCACAATCGATCGCCACATTGCCACCACCGACGACCACAACATTGCGGCCCAGGTTCAGCTCCTCACCCAGGTTGATCTTACGCAGATAATCGACCCCGTGCATAACCCCACCAAGGTCTTCGCCTTCCACATTCAGCTTGCGGCTGGAATGGGCGCCGACCCCGACGAATACGGCCGAAAACCCTTCCTCTTTCAGTTGAGCAAGGCTCTTCTCTTTGCCGATCGTCGTGTTGGTAACAATATCAACTCCGCAACTCTTGAGGGATTCAAATTCGGCGGCGATAATGGCCCGGGGCAGACGATAGGCGGGAATACCTACCCCCAACATGCCACCCAGAACCGGCAGGCTTTCAAAGATCGTACAGTGGTAACCGGCATGGGCTAATATATTGGCGACCGTCATTCCGGCAGGGCCCGAACCAACGATGGCAATTTTTTGCTCTTTAGGCATGGCACAGGATTTGACCAGGTTCTTGCCATTGGCGACCATCCAGTCAACCAGATAGCGCTCCAGCATGCCGATGGCGACAGCCTCACCTTTCTTGGCCCTGATGCATGAACCTTCGCACTGGAACTCATGGGGGCAGACCCTGGAACAGATCGCCGGCAGAGAGTTGGTTTCACGGTCGGCCCAGTATGCCTCTTCTACCTTGCCTTCCCGAAGCAGGCGTATAAAACGGGGGATATCGTTGTGGATCGGACAGCCATCCATACATTTGGGCTTTTTGCATTGCAGACATCTCTCCGCCTCAAGAACTGCGGTCTTCTCATCAAAACCGGCCACCACTTCGTTAAAATTGGTGATCCGTTCAGCCGGTGGCAGTTCCCTGGGATGCTGGCGGGGAATCTCCATTCGTTCCTTGGCTTTCATCTTTATTCCTCCAGATCTGGCAATAAATTATAAAAAAGTTCAACTGACCGCAGTCAGTTTAAGATTGCGAACCGATAAGCGAGTGCAGCGAGACTCCGAGAAGTCCAGATTTTGATAGGCTATAGCCGGTTTCCGTACTACATGAACCGCAGAATATCGAACAAGGAATAATGAATGATGAAGGGCGGAAGAGTTCTTATTTGAAAGAGTACTTCTTTCGATATTCTAAATTCCTTGTTCTACATTCGATATTCAAAAAAAGAAGTAGGAACCATTTACATTCGGATCATATCTGCACAGTCATAGATAAATATCAGCTCAAGCAACAAAATAACCGCAGAACTTTAATACGTTGACGGGATATTTTAAACATCTTTCTCTCTGCTCACAAATTGTCTTGCTGATAATCAAACCGCCCGGAAGGGCATAAAAAAAGCCGCACATAATGTGCGGCTTCTGGAACTGATAGTATAAGCTACTCAGGTCGTTGCATGACCGGCGGCACTGAGCCTGGCCAAGGCCCTTTGCAGGGCGATCTCGGCCCGGGCCTGATTGACATTCTCTTCATGCGTCTTGGCCTCGGCCAGTCTTTTCTCGGCCCTTTCTTTGGCCAGCAGGGCCCGATCAACATCAATGTCCCGCCCATGTTCGGCCGATTCGACCAGGAAGGTGATCTGGTTGTCGGAAACTTTACAGAAGCCGCCACTGATCATCAACTGATCTTCACTGCCTTCTTTCTTATAGGACAAGACCCCGATCTTGATCGTGCTCAGGAAAGGCGCATGGTTCGCCAGAACACCGAACTCACCGCCATAGCCGGGAGCGGTGACGATATCGACATCTTCACTCAATACTGCTCCCTTGGGGGTTACTACTTCAAGCTTTATAGTTTCAGCCATCGTTCAGCCTCTTCTCATCTCTTCTTGACCCCAAACCTTTTAAAAAGCAGCCGGGGCTGGAATTATTATCTATCAGGCCGCTTTCGCTTTCTCTTTAGCAGCTTTTTCAATGGCTTCC
>CBDVDF010000106.1:0-5954 GCA_965372675.1 uncultured Desulfobacterales bacterium | reverse complement strand
CGGCTGGAAACGTACTGATCGACACCGGGCTTCCACAGCAGGCCGACCGCCTGGGGGTCGATCTTGAAGTTATCGATCTACGTCGGGAATTCTCCGAGCTGATCCTTACCTATTTCCGCAGCAGTTATTTCAAGGGTCTGACCCCCAATCCCTGCGTGGTCTGCAACCACCAGGTCAAGTTCGGGCTTTTCATGGAGAAGGCCCTGGCCGGCGGGGCTGAGTTTCTGGCCACCGGTCATTACGTGCGGCTTCGCCATGACCAGGACGGCTCATTCCACTTGCTCAAGGGTAATGATCCGACTAAGGATCAATCTTATTTTCTCTGCCTGCTCAGACAGGAGCAACTGGCTCGGGCTCGCTTCCCGTTGGGCGAATATCGTAAGGATGAAGTCTACGAGATGGCTGCCGGGCTTGGCCTCCAATTCAGCCGCAGTGAAGAGAGTCAGGATGTCTGTTTCCTCAAAGACCGTGAGGTGGCCGACTACCTTGAAGAGACTGGCGAGACGCCGTTTGGTCCGGGACAGGTAGTGACTGCAGACGGAGGTCGGGTCGGAGATCACCAAGGTATTCATCGTTTTACTATCGGCCAGCGGCGTGGCCTGGGGATCCCAGATGCAACGCCCTGGTATGTGGTGGGACTGGAGTCTGAGAAAAACATGGTGGTGGTCGGCAAGAAAGAAGACCTTTTCCACTCGGAGATGCGGGTTGCAGGGCTTAACTGGTTGGCTGGCCAGCCACCGGCCAGCACTGACGAGATCGAGGTCAGGATCCGCTATCGTCACCAGCCGGCCCCGGCAGAGATCCGCTTGGAGGGGCAGGGCGGGGTCAAGGTTGTTTTTCGTGAGCCGCAGCGGGCGATAACCCCGGGCCAGTTTGCCGCCTTTTACCGGGGTGATGAGCTCCTGGGTGGTGGCCCGATCAGCAGTTCAGCATAAAGATTCTGCTTCCTCCATCCTGCTTGACTAATTCCGTTAAACATATATAAATGCAAAGTTCATTATTGTATATGTGGCGATGCTGAACAATTACATTTTTTGTGGTTATAGTTGCTTTTTATTTTGCCTTGTGAATGCTGGAAGTGATTTTAGATGACGGAAGATTCCCCTAAAAAAAGAGTGGCGCTGGCCACCTTGGGCTGCAAGGTCAACCAGTTTGAATCGGCGGCCTTCCTTTCCTCCTTTGCCGACTGTGAAGTGGAAGTGGTGCCCTTTTCCAAGCCTGCCGACGTGTATGTGGTAAACACCTGCGCGGTGACCGCCAAAGCCGGCGCCCAGTCTCGACAACTGATCAGGCGGGCCTTGCGGGCCAACCCCGAGGCGCGGCTGGTGGTGACCGGCTGCTATGCCCAGATCGCTTCCCAGAAGATCCTTGAAATAGTCGAGCAGCCTCTCTGCATAGTCGGTAACGGCTACAAGCATAAACTGGTCGAGATCGCCATGGCCAGTCAGCATTGCGACCTGGAAATGTTCATGGGCGACATCAGCCGCAACGAGGAGATCTGCCCGCTTGAGGTCAGGCGTTTTGGCGATCGGACCCGGGCCTACCTGAAGATCCAGGACGGCTGCAACAGTTTCTGTTCCTACTGTATAGTACCTTTCACCAGGGGCCGCAGCCGCAGTCAGTCGCCTGAGCAGGTCCTGCATCAGGCCCGGATCTTTGCCGAAGAAGGCTACCGGGAACTGGTGGTGACCGGCATTCATACCGGCACCTATGGTCATGATCTGCAGCCGTCGACCGACCTGTTGAGCCTGATGCGGATGTTGTTGGCGGAGAGCCCGTTGCGCTACCGGATCAGTTCCCTTGAACCTGGTGAGATCTCTGACGAATTTCTGGAGCTGATGGCGGCTGAGGCCAATCTACTGCCGCATCTCCATATCCCGCTGCAGAGCGGTGACGACCGGATCCTTGCCAGGATGCATCGCCGCTACCAGGCGGCTGATTTTGCCGGGTTGATCGGCCGGATCAGGGAAATAGTGCCGGATGCCGCCATCGGAGTTGATGTGATGGCCGGGTTCCCCGGTGAGGATGAAGAGGCCTTTCGGAATACCTATGAGCTGCTGGCCGGCCTGCCGATCACCTATCTGCATGTCTTTCCCTATTCCAAGCGGCCCGGCACGGTGGCGGCCGGCATGGAAGACCAGGTCCTGAAGCAGGTCAAGGGTGAACGGGTGGCTCTCTTGCGGGAGCTTGATGCCCGGAAAAAGAAGGAATTTTACACGGCCCATCTCGGTGAGGTCCGTGAAGTCCTGGCCGAGAGCGGCGGACGCCGTAAGTCGACCGGCCTGAAAGGTTTTACCGACAACTACATCCCTGTTCGTTTCCCGGCCCCGGCCGATATTGCCAACCAGCTGGTCAGGGTGAAACTGGACCGCTTGGGCGATGAAGGTGTTGACGGCATTATGGAGGGGTCATGATTGGCGAGATAATTGCCATTGGTGACGAACTTACCTCCGGCCGAATCCTCAATACCACCAGTTATTTTGCCGCCAGCCAGCTTTTTGCGGCCGGCCATGAAATTACCGCCATGATAACCATTGGCGATGACGCCGGCCTGATCGGCAGGACCCTGCTGGATTCGTTGGCGCGGGCCGATTTCGTCATCGTCACCGGTGGTCTGGGGGTGACCAGTGATGATATGACCAGTGAGGCGGTGGCCGATGCCCTTGACCGGCCCTCAACCTTTTATCCGGATATTCTCGACCAGATCAGGGCCGGGACCCGGAATTCCCCGGAGAAACTGCGGCTCTCCCTGGAGAAGCTTGCCTGGCTGCCGGCCGGGGCTCATAGTTTGAAATACGGTGCTACTATGGCCGGCTATTTTCTGGTCCATGAGCACAAGCCGGTCTTTTTCCTGCCGGGGGTGCCCCATGAGATGGAAGAGCTGTTGGTAGAGACCGTGGTCAGTCGGCTGGCCGTCTGGGAAGGCGAAGAGGTCCGCCAGGTCCGCCAGAAGATCTATCGGGTCTCGGGTCTGATCGAAACCGAGATCAACGAACGGCTGGCCTCGATAGTTGATGATGAAGAGCTGGTCAAGATAGGTTATTATCCCGTTTTCCCCGAGGTCCACGTCAGTCTGACCGTGGTCGGGCCCGATGAGATCGAGGCTGACCGCTTACTGGCTGAAACCGACCGGCAGATCCACTCCCGGCTCGGAGAGAATATTTACGGGACTGAAGCTGAGACCCTGGAAGAGGTGGTCGGGAAACTGCTTAGAGAACGAGGGCAGACCCTGGCCCTGGCCGAATCATGCACCGGCGGTTTGATCTCCCATCGGTTGACCATGGTTCCCGGCAGTTCCGATTATTTTGTCGGCGGGGTGGTTGCCTACAGCAACAGCCTTAAACAGCAGTTACTTGATGTTGACGAGAAAATTATTGCCAGGCATGGAGCGGTAAGCCCTGAGACCGCCCGGGCGATGGCCGAAGGGATCCGGGGCCGAACCGGCGCCGACCTTGCCATTTCGGTTACCGGCATTGCCGGGCCTGGTGGCGGCAGCGCCGAAAAACCGGTGGGTACGGTCTGTTTCGGTCTGGCGGTGGATTCTGGTACTAGCGATTACAGTTATTGTTTTGGCGGCGAAAGATGGCAGGTCCAGGAGGCAGCCTGTCATCAGGCCCTTAATTTGTTGAGATTAACCCTGCAGCGCCGGCGCTGAGCATATGTGTTGGTGATATGCCAGAGACTATGTTGTGACGATAGGATGTAACTTTTTTGCAAGAGACTTTGTTTTACAAAACCAGACAAATCCGGCACGGATTCAGGATCACGATAAAAAATAAAAATCAGGAGAAGCGAATCAATGGCCACTTCCGCAGATAAAAGCAAGACGATAGACTCGGCGATAGTCCAGATCCAGAAGCAGTTCGGCAAGGGTGCGATCATGCGGCTCGGCACCGATACAACCGAGCAGGTGCCGGCTATTCCGACCGGCGCCCTGAGTATCGACATCGCCACCGGGGTGGGTGGTATTCCCCGGGGCCGGGTGACCGAGATCTACGGCCCGGAGTCGTCCGGCAAGACCACCCTCGCCCTGCATGTTATTGCCGAGGCCCAGAAGGCGGGCGGTACTGCGGCCTTCATCGATGCGGAGCATGCCCTGGATATTACTTACGCGGAACGGCTGGGGGTGAATGTTGATGAACTCCTGGTCTCGCAGCCTGATTATGGCGAGCAGGCCCTGGAGATCGCCGAGATCCTGGTTCGCAGCGGCGCAGTCGACGTGATAGTCGTCGATTCGGTTGCCGCCCTGGTGCCGAAGGCCGAGCTCGAAGGCAGTATCGGCGATTCCCATGTAGGTCTCCAGGCCCGGATGATGTCGCAGACGATGCGGAAGATGACCGGCATCCTTAACCGAAGCAAGACCGCCCTGATCTTCATCAACCAGATCAGGATCAAGATTGGGGTCATGTACGGCAATCCGGAAACCACTACCGGTGGCAACGCCCTGAAGTTTTACAGCTCGCTGCGGATTGATATCCGTCGGCAGACGCCGATCAAGGACGGCACCGAGATCATCGGCAATCGCACCAAGATAAAGTTCGTCAAGAACAAGGTGGCGCCGCCCTTCAAGATCGTTGAATTCGATATTATCTACGGTGAGGGGATCTCCAAGACCGGTGATCTCCTTGATCTCGCCACCGAGCAGGATATCGTTGAAAAAAGTGGTGCCTGGTACTCCTATAACGGCGAGCGTATCGGTCAGGGCCGTGAGAATGCCAAGGTTTTTCTGCGGGATAATCCCGAGGCCTTTGCCGAGATAGAGCGCAAGGTCAAACTCGGCTTCGGCCTGGCAGTTGATGATAAAAAAGCAGCAGAGGCGTAAGTCCTCTCCCGCATTTCCTTATAAAACTTAGACCAAGACTTATATTCAAGAGATGAACGGCAACGAGATACGAGAGAAATTTTTGCAGTACTTCTGTGAGCGCGGCCATGAGATCGTTGCCAGCTCGCCACTGGTCCCCCAAGATGATCCGACCCTGCTTTTCACCAATGCCGGTATGGTGCAGTTCAAGCGGCTGTTCATGGGCGAGGAGAAGAGGAGTTATGTGCGGGCGGTTTCTTCCCAGCGCTGTGTCAGGGCCGGTGGCAAGCACAATGACCTGGAGAATGTCGGTTATACCGCTCGCCACCATACCTTTTTCGAAATGCTCGGCAATTTTTCCTTCGGAGATTATTTCAAGGAAGATGCCATTCGTTATGCCTGGGAGTTCCTGATCGATGAGATGGGCCTGGACAAAGAGCGTTTGTGGATCTCGGTCTTCACTGATGATGATGAAGCCTTCGATCTATGGCAGAATGTCGCCGGGGTGGCGCCCGAGCGGATAGTTCGACTGGGGGAGGAGGAAAACTTCTGGTCGATGGGTGATACCGGTCCCTGCGGACCCTGTTCCGAGATCCATTTTGATCAGGGCGAGGAGATGGCCTGTGGGCCGGACTGCAGGATGGGCTGCGATTGTGACCGTTTCCTGGAGATCTGGAACCTGGTCTTCATGCAGTTCAACCGCTCTGAAGACGGCACCATGACCCCCCTGCCCAAGCCCAGTATCGACACCGGCATGGGGCTGGAGAGGATCACCGCGGTTACCCAGGGCAAGCTGACCAATTACGACTCCGATCTGTTCACCGGTATCTTCGATCGTATAGCTGAAGTGACCGGCAAGAAGTATGGCCAGGATGGTCAGATCGATACGGCGATGCGGGTCATTGCCGATCACAGCCGGGCTACCACTTTCCTGGTTTCCGATGGAGTGCTGCCTTCCAACGAGGGGCGTGGTTACGTTCTACGCCGCATCATGCGGCGGGCCATCCGTTTCGGCCGCTTTCTGGGCATGACCAAGCCCTTCATGGCCCGGATCACTGCAGCGGTGATCGAGCAGATGCAGGACGCCTATCCTCACCTTCTGGAGAGCCGTGAGCTTCTGGACAAGGTGGTTAATAATGAAGAGGAACGGTTC
>CBDVDF010000105.1:0-5971 GCA_965372675.1 uncultured Desulfobacterales bacterium | reverse complement strand
CAGGCAGAGCTGGGGCACCCAGATAATGACCATGATGACCGTCAGCCTTTCCGTTCTGATCTTCACTTTTTTTCTGCTGGTCTACATGAACATCGTCAGTGCCGGAGAACGTCTTGGCGACGAACTGCGTTTGATCATCTACTTGAACGAAGAGGTGATCCCCGAAGCAGAACCGATGTACGAAAAGAAGATCACCGGTTTCGGCGAAGTTGATAAGATCGTTTTCATCTCCCGTGCCGAGGCCTTTGAGCGTCTTAGCCGACAACTCGAATCCGAGCAGGATGTTCTTGAAGACCTGGGCGCGGATTTTCTCCCCCCTTCTATCGAAGTCTATCCGAAGAAAAGTTTTCAGAACCTCACCCATCTCAAGCAGTTCTCTGACTACCTTACCACCCTGCCCAACGCCGAGAAGGTCCAGTACGGCCAAAGCTGGATCGAAAGATTCGGCTATTTTACCGAATTGCTCAGGATAGTGGTAATTCTCAGCGGTATCCTGCTGATCATGGCCACCGTCTTCATGGTTTCGTACACGATCAGACTGACTGTAGTCGCCAAGGAGGCAGAACTTGAGGTCCTGCGCCTGGTGGGGGCCAACAACAAGTATATCCAGACCCCCCTGCTTATTGAGGGGATATTCCAGGGAGTCATGGGTTCCGCCCTCGGCATGGCCATTCTCTACCTGATCTTCAAATGGGTCCAGGTTCATCTGAGCGGCCCCGGTTTTCTGAATATCCTTGAATTCTCTTTCTTCCCACCGGAAACCACGGCGGTGATCATGGCGTCAGCCATCCTGTTGTGCAGTGGCGGCAGCCTGATCTCGATCCGAAAATACATGCGTATCTGACCCGAACATGCCAAGATCCTTACTATACAGCCTTTTTCTTGCCTTCGCCGTCACCGGTAGTCTGTGGCTATCATCATCTATTGCCGCAGAGCAAGGCACCCTCAGCATCCAGAAGCAACTGTCCAGACAGCAGCAAAAGATCAAGAGAGTACAGAGCGAGATCGAGGACCATCGGAAACGGGTCCAGTATTCACAGACCAAAGAAGTCAACTTACTGGCCCAGCTGGAAGTCATCGTCCAGGCGATCCGCGACGGCAAGAAAAGGCTGCAGGAGTTGAAAGAACAGATCGACAGTCAGGAGGAGCTGATCAAGCTCAGGAGCGCGGAGCTGTCTAAAGTCGAAGGCGAGAAAGAAGTCGCCAAGAAACACATCCAGAAACGGCTGGCCGCCTACTACCGAATGGGGGACCTCGGGGTAATGAACGTGGCCTTCTCGGCCGGCAACCTGCCGGATCTGCTTAATTTCAAAGAATACTTCATGGCACTGGTCCGCTACGACCGCCAGGTCGTTAATAATTACCGTGAGAATATCAGGCAGCTTATCACCATAACTGCTGCCCTCAAGGATGAAAAAACCCGCCTCCTTGAAAAGATCGTTCTGCTAAAGAACCAGGAAAAACAACTGGCAACAGTCCGCAAGGAAAGGATGCTGCTCCTCGCCAAGGTCAATACCGAGAAAAAGCTATATCAACGGGCTATCGAGGAAATGGAAGAAGCCTCATCGAAACTGACCGAGACCCTGGCAGAACTCAGAGAAAAACTGGTCGCCAGTCGTCAGTCACAGAAACGGTTCTATTCCTCCCCCAAGAAAAGACGGCCCGGTTCACTCAACGGTTTCTCTTCAATGCGGGGCAGACTTATCCCGCCGGTACGAGGGGCAGTTACAACCTACTTCGGTAAAAACACCAAGAGCAAGTTCGGTATAACAACCTATGCCGACGGGATCAATATCAAGACCCTGTCCGGCTCCGAGATCTACGCGATCTACAGCGGCAAAGTGGTCTACGCCGGGCAACTCAAAGGTTACGGCAACCTGATCATAATCGACCACGGCGACCAGTATTACAGTCTTATTTCCCGGGCCGCCGAATTGTACAAAAAAGAAGGCGATATAGTCAGTACAGGTGAAGTCATCGGCATCATGGATGACCAGGGTGGGCTGCTGGGCGAAGGTCTGCACTTCGAGATCAGATACGGAACCGAACCGGAAGATCCGCTTAAATGGGTCAACAACAGGTTGCTGAAAATCAACTCTTCGCATGCGGCAGTCGGGTCCGCTCCTGGCAGTTCAGAGAATAATTGATTGTCCGGTAGCCCCGGTCATGATAAAGTGCCTCCGGCATAAATATCAATTAAAGCATCTGCTTTGCAGAACCACTTTAAATATTTCGAACATTATTGATGTTCGATCACTTTTACTTAACGGGATCAATTCAATGGACATGAAAAAATCAACTTTTAAAAAACTGCTGCTGAGCGCTCTGCTCATTGCTCCCGTGCTGATCATGGTCTCCTGGCCCCAAAGCTCCGGAGCAAAAGCCGAACCCCACGACACCTACAAAAGTCTTGAAAATTTTTCTAACGTACTCAGTCTGATCCAGAAAAATTACGTCGAAGATGTCGATGCCACTGAGGTTTTACTGGGAGCGATAAAGGGAATGCTCTCCTCTCTTGACCCACACTCCTCATATCTCAAACCAGACGACTTCAAGGAACTCAAACTCGAGACCAAAGGCAGTTTCACCGGCATCGGCATTGAGATAACCATGCGTGACTCAGTCCTTACCATCGTATCTCCCATCGAGGGCACTCCCGGTGAAAAGGCCGGCCTCAAGGCGGGTGACAAAATAATCAAAATAGAAAAATTGCTGACCAAAGATATGACCCTGATGGAAGCGGTCAAGGAACTCCGCGGTCCCAAGGGAACCAAAGTCACCATTTCGATCCACCGCGAAGGATGGGTCGAACTTGAAGAATATACCATCGTCAGGGCGATCATCCCTTTGCACAGTGTCAGGTCAAAAGTACTTGAACCAGGTTATGTCTATATCAGGATATCCAACTTCCAGGCCAAAACTACTTCAGACTTCAAAAAAGCCCTCAAAGAGCTCACCAACAAGGGCAGGATATCCGGCCTGATAATCGACCTCCGTAACAACCCCGGCGGCCTCCTCGCCCAGTCCGTCAAGATCTCGGACGTCTTCATTAATGAAGGGGTACTGGTCTCCACCAAGGGCCGGGTAAAAGAGCAGAATACTGTTTACAATGCCAGGCGTGGCGGCACCAGATATGATTTCCCGATCGTCGTGCTGGTCAACGAGGGTAGCGCCAGCGCCTCGGAGATCGTCGCAGGTGCCCTGCAGGATCACAAAAAAGCCCTGATCGTCGGGACCCAGACTTTCGGCAAAGGCTCAGTCCAGACCATTATCCCAATGACCAATGGCGCCGGCCTGAGATTGACCACCGCCCGCTATTACACCCCGAGCGGACGCTCGATCCAGAACGAGGGAATAGAGCCGGATATCATTGTCGAGAACCTGCCGGCCCCCAGCAAAAAAGACCTTGAGAAGAGCAAAAAACGTTCATTCATCCGGGAAAAAGACCTGAGGCACCATATCGATAACCCCAACGCCCCGGAAAAGGATGAGAGTAAAGCCAAAAAGGACAAATCTGACAAAGAAAAAAGCGCCCTCGAAAAAGCCGAAGAAGAGGTCGAAGAGATCAAGATCCTGTTGGCAAAAGACAACCAGCTGCGGACCGCCCTGATGATGTTGAAAGGCTTGAATGTCTATTCCGCTTTTGGCAGCAAGACCGTGAAATAATCTCCGGGCCGGGATCAGAGAGCATCTTCCCGGAACTGATCTGATCACAAGCAAAGGGGCAGCCCCCGTCGGGTGGCTGCCCCTTTGCTTGTCCAAGACCAGCAACACCGCCCCTCCAGTATTTCCATCCGCCAGGAGGCAAGATGGTGCCAATTGCCTTTTCTTTAGTTACTGACCTTTGATAACCTCGTTCAGCGCCTTGCCTAACTGGCTGACGTCATAGGGCTTGACAACCATCCCCATGAATCCGTATCTGCGATGATCGGCCATGATCGGATCAAAAGAATAGCCGCTTGAAACGATCGCTTTCACCTGGGGATCGAGCGCCAGGATCTTGCCAATAGTTTCCTTCCCCCCCATCCCTCCGGGGATGGTCAGGTCCATGATCACCGCCGTAAATGGCTGGTCTGACCCCATTGCCTCCTCATATAAGGCGACCGCCTCTGCTCCGTCTCTGGCCAGTACTGCCTCATAACCCAGCTTTTTGAGCATTTCCCTTATGACCTCCAGAACATGTTCCTCGTCGTCCATGACCAATACCCGGCCCGTACCATCGAGCAGCGCTTGCCCCGGTTGGTCCGGGGCAGGACGACATCGCTCTTCGGCCATGGCAGGGAGGTAGATCGAAAAAGTGGTGCCTACCCCGGGGGTTGAATCTGCTTTGAGTAGTCCCAAATGCTTGCTGATTATCGAATGACAGATCGTTAACCCCAGACCACTGCCGGTCTGCTTGGTAGTGAAGTAAGGATCAAAGATCTTTTTGAGATGCTGCTTCTCGATCCCCCCTCCTTGATCGGCAAAGGATATTATGATGTATTCTCCTCCGACCAGGGGCGGCATCTCCGTATCGCCAAGAAGAATATTCTCACCATTTATTCTCAGGACACCTCCGGACGGCATGGCCTGGTTGGCGTTGAGGATAATATTCTGGATCACCTGACCAATCTGTCCTTTATCGGCTTCGATCGGCCTTATATGATCAGGAATATCTATCTCACACCTGACGTTTGAGCCGCTGAGGATAAAACGGGCTGCATCATCGACCAACTCCGCGATCTGCACCGCTTGCTTGACCGGGGCCCCACCCCTGGAGAAAGTAAGCAGTTGCTGGGTCAGCCCCTGGGCTCGCTGCGAAGCGCTGATGGCGTTCTTCAGCCACCTGTAGGTCTTGCCGCCAGGGTCGATCTTTCGAATGGCCAGATCTATATTGCCAAGAATACCGGTCAGAAGATTGTTGAAATCATGGGCGATCCCGCCGGCCAGGACCCCAAGGGACTCCAGTTTCTGAACCTTGAGGATCTCCTCCTCCATTTTCTGGCGGTTGGTAATATTCCGGATAAAACAGAAAAAATTGCCTGTTCCGTCCATGCCGGTATAAGTGGCACTGATCTCTACCGTTATCGGTTGGCCCTTTTTGTTTTTCTGCTCCACCTGGAAGATCATCGAATTTGCTTCTTTTATCTGTTCGAGAATATCCCCGGTCGTGTTTTCGGGATTAAACATCTCAATATCCGAAAAGAACATGGTGAGCAATTCGTCTTTTGCATAACCGGTCATCGTACATATAGCCGGATTTACATCGAGGATCCGGCCATTCTCATCAAAGAGCAGGAAGCCGTCAGTCGAGGTCTGGAGAATGGCCTGGTTACGGGCCATATGTCCGAGGATCTTCTCGTTGTTCTCCTGGAGAGCGCCGCTCATCTCATTAAAAGATGAAATAAGTTCCTTGAATTCATCGTGGCCCTGATAGGAAGAACGATAACCAAGGTTGCCGGACTTGATCTTTCTCGTTGCATCCAACAGCGCGGCAACCGGCCTGGTAATACTCCTGATCAGATAAACAGCCACAGCGATGGCCACCATCAGGGCCGCCAATAGCGTCACCATCAGGATATTTTTCGATCGCCTGACCTCCGCTGATGCCGCTCGGGTTTTCCGGAGTAAAGTCTCATTGGCAGCCTGGGCCATATCCTGCGACTTGCGGATTATCACCTCACCGATATCGGCCGCCACTGCCTGAAGTCTCTCTACCCGGGTCCGGTCCGCGGTGGATGTAATGAAATAACTGAGTGCTTCCTGGTACTGGTCGGTAAGCTCCTGCAGTTCCCTTATATCGGCAGCGACCTCCGGCTGATGATGGCAGCCACTGCACTTGATGACTGATCGATCCAGGGTCAGAACATTGCTGACGATGACATCCAGTTCCTTGCCGAAGAGGGTACCGGTCGTATAGAGGTTGGCTTGCACGGCCTGGACATTGATAACTACTTCCTGGCGGATGATCTCCACCTTGTGGAGAGTTATC
>CBDVDF010000104.1:0-5993 GCA_965372675.1 uncultured Desulfobacterales bacterium | reverse complement strand
GATAGCCACAGCCCCTTGGGAGATGGGTTGGTCGCGCACCGTGCCGCCATGGGCATTGTAAACAAATTCAACCAACTCTCGACCCTTGGAAAAAGGACCACCTGTACCACCACCGGCTTCATTACCACATCCGCATCCTGCCATGATAATTCTCCTCTGATTTAAAATTCCATAATCGTTGCTTAGATGACAACATCAAGATCATCATAAAATCGAGAATACAACATCCGGGGAAGAGGCAATATGACATAGGTCAATTACAACCAATTTTATCTCAGAGAAAAGCGGAGAGATTTATTTATTGAGGGCTTAAAGCAGACAAAAGAAAAGGACCTGCGAAATTAATCGTAAGTCCTTGATCTCAGCTAGAGAGCATTAGGGCTCAGGCCTCTTCCGGCGGACCGAATATCCGGTCGGTCAGTTTCACATACCAGGCGGCGCCCTGGACCTGAATGATGTAGGCGGCGGCAACGACCAGGGCTGCATCGGCCCCTTTCTCGCCGAAGGTCGTAATGGCGATGGCCAGGGCAATGGAGAGATTGCGCATTACCGTGCCGTAGACCAGAGCGATCCCGTCACCGCGGTTGAAGAATATCTTGCCGATGATGGTACTGAAGGTGAAGTTGGCCAGATAGATGATGGCCAGCGGCATGAATATATAGGCGATTATGGCCGGATTTGCGGCGATGGTTTTGGCCTTCAGGGCCATGGCCACGAAGACGATGCCGAGGACGCCGATGGTCGAGAGCGAAGGGAAGCGCGGCGCCCAGGTCTTTTTGAATTCGGCCGGACCCATGCTTTTCAGCAGGAGTTGGCGGGTGATGAAACCGAGCAGCATTGGCAGAAAAACGATCACCATGATCTGTTTGAAGACCATCAGCATATTAATATCGACCACGTGGCCTAACAGCCATTTGACATAGAGCGGGGTGGCCAGGGAACCGAGGGTCAGGCCGATCACCGTCATGTTGATGGCGGCGCCGATGTTGCCTTTGGCGAAACCGGTCCAGGAGATGGTCATGCCGCTGGTAGGCAACAGGGCGGCCAGAAGCAGGCCGAGGGCCATGTAGGGTTGGTCGGCAAAGAACAGTATTCCCAGGCCATAGGCCGCAAAGGGGATGACCAGAAAGTTGATCATCTGGCTGACCAACTGGAGCCGGACGTTGCGGATGCCTTCCTTCAGTTGGGAGATATTGAGGGTGACCATCATCGGATAGACCATCAGGAAGGTCATCGGGATGATCAGGCTTTTCAGTTTGGCCAGGGTGGCGGGCTCGCCACCAAGACCGAAGCCGAATCCCAGCAGCATGCCGGCCGGGATGGCGAGGATCAGGTTTTTGTTGATCTTGAGCAGATATTTCCACATGGTGCGTCCTCCATGTTCAGCATGATTCGTCGATCATCTCGACGATCTTCTTGTATGTTTCCGCCAGCGAAGCGGGGAAATCCTGATCGTCAATTAATCTGGCGATCTCTTCCTGGCCATATCTCAGGAACTGGACAATGGTAACCGGACCCTCGGAAAAAACCATAATGAATTTCGGCATCAGGGTGGCCCGGTAGGGGTTGGCGCCGAGGCTCTTGGCGGCTTTTTCCGGTTTGCAAACCTGGATCATCCGCAGGTCGAAGCCATCTTTGACCTCAATTGCATGTTTCTTGAACGAATTAGCGAGATCCATGGTGTCGCGGTTATGGATCATGAAGCCGTTGCGGTCGAGGGTCTCGGCAAGGTCGATAATAAAAGTCTCGATCTGCTTTGTCGACTTGGTGGTGTAGATGGTGCTCTGGTCCATGGTATTTCTCCTTTTGATCATATCCTAAGATCAACTGAAATAAATTTGCAAGTTTTTGTACATTCAAGACAGCGGCTACACTGGCTGTGGTCCGGAGTTGCGACCGGATCTATGCCTTGGGGACAGACTTCCTCGCAACGCCCGCAGTCAACGCATTTATCATGGTCCACCTTGAGGAAAATCCCGGAGATTTTATTGAACAGGCCGTGAATGCCGCCGATCGGGCACAATAGCGAACAGAATGGCCGCTGGCTGAAAATTGCGGCGACGATAACGACTCCGAGAAAGATCAGCGAGATCATCGCCAGGATCCCTTCCGGGGTCTTGAAGAATAACGGGATCCCCGCGGCCTGTTGCCAGAGACGGTTAACCGTCCCCGAGGGGCAGATATCACAGAAGAAAAGGCTCTTGGTCAGGTAGGGAACCGCGAAAACCGCGCCGATCAAGATCGGGATCCGCAGGCTGCCGCTCCAGCCCGGTAGCCGGAATTTCGGGGTCGGGATCTTGGCCAGCAGGTCTTGGAGGAAACCGAACGGGCAAAGCCAGCCGCAGGCCCAGGTCCCGAACAGGGCCCCGAAGAAGAAGAGAATGGCGAGGCCGGAGGCCACGGAACCGATGATCTTGGCGCTCATCATCCCGAACATCCCCATCGACAGGAAAACAGCGCCGCGCTGGAGGAGGATCAACGGACAGGTGAACGATGAGAGGGCGCAGTTTGAGCATTGCAGGTAACCGCAGGGCAGGAAGCGCAGGAATGAGAAGTAGTAGGCGTTGGCGATCAGCAGCGCTGCGGTCTGGATCGTCGGACGGGCGGTCAGGAAACGGCGCCAGGCCGGTTTACGGCTTTTGCTGGCCATCTCTTATCTCCGGCGCTGGAAATTAAGTGGCGGCGCCCTGAAACTGCCAGAACTACCAGGACGGGCGCCAGCAGAGAATGACGGCATCCGGCGGCTGCTCTTCTCGGGCTTGAGAGTGTAGCCAAGGGTAAAGGAGCAGATGATCAGGATAATTACCCAGAGGAATCGAAATAGCTTTTTTTTCATGGATTCACAGTAAGTATTGAGGTCGGCTTGAACCGGAGTGGTTTATTGGCTGTGGAATAAAAATAAAAAATAATTATCCGCCAGTCAAGCTAAAGTTTTTAATTAAATACTTTATTGTTGGAGGGAGGAGTTGGGCTGACCTGGGTGAAGAGGCAGTTTGGTCAGAAGTTTTTCCGCAGGTACTGAGGGGTTATTTCTTGTGGGGTGTTAAATTCTGGATGTGCTGGCAGAAGGCCTGGTAGTGGCTGGGCAGGGTCCGCAGCTTATGATGAACCAGATAGAAATCACGGCTCATTGTCAGGCCCTTGATCTTGATCTCTCGTAGTTTGCCGCTGCTCAGCTCGTCCTGGACCGCAAGTTTTGAGAGGACGGTGATACCCAGCCCTTGCAGGGCGGCTTCCTTGACGGCGGCGGTGGAACCCAGGGTGGCGACGATGTTCAACCTGTCGATCGGCAGGCCTTTGTTACGGAAACGATCAGCCATGCATTTTCTGGTCCCGGAACCACTTTCACGCTGGAGAAAGGGCAACTCATAGAGGCATTCCGGTTCGACACACTCTTCAGACCAGAAGCCGTTGGTGCCAACGATCACCATTTTATCCTGCAGGAAGGGGGTGTACTGGAGTTTGTCGGAGCTCTGCTTTGCCCCGACAATGCCGCAGAACAGTTCATGGGCCAGGATCCGGTCGATGATCTTGGCAGTGTCATCAATTATTACTTCGAAGGTCACCTCTGGATGCTGCCTGGTAAAGTCGACGGCCATGGCCGGAATAATATAGGTTCCCGGGATCGTGCTGGCTCCGAGGGTTATTTCGCCCCTGAGCCTGTCGCCGGAAGAGGCCAGGTCCTCCTTGAGTCTGGCCAGCGAATCAAGCAGCTGCTGGGCCCGGGGGAATAGTAGTTCGCCTTCGGCAGTCGGGATGATCGAGCGGCCCAGTCGGTCGAACAACTGGCAGGATAATTCCTTTTCCAGGTTTTTGATATGTTCGCTGATCGTTGGCTGGCTGATTTTAAGTTCTTTTGAGGCACCGGTGAAACTCTTGAGTCGATAGACTGAAGAAAAGATTTTTAGTTGATGGAAATCCATAGTTAATTAGCTGTTTTTATTGGGTTTATCTGTCAGGGTGAGATCGTTTTTCCACAATCCTTCATGGTCTCGATGATCTCGAACATATTTGATACCGAACCGACGACCAGGTCATCTGCCACTTTGAAATGATTGAGGCAGGTACCGCAGGAGAGCACCCTGATCCCGGTGTTGGCCAGGTTGAGGAGCTGCTCGGTAACGGTTGAGTCCCGGCAGGCCAGTTTCACCCCGGAGTTGATCAGGATGAGATGGGAGATATCGGCGGCAAAATTAGCCAGGGTGTCCAGATATACTCCCATCAGGGTTGTGCCCAGATCATCATCTCCTATGCCGAGAGTGGCGGAATTTATATAGACGACCATCTTTTTCGAAAGGTTGGTTGTAGCCATGGCTTCGCTCCTTGCTGTTGTTTTATAGCTATTTGCGATCGCTAATATAGCAAATTATAATCTGCATATTGTGCCCGGAAAATCCACGATAAAATTTGCAATTCAGGACAGATGTTATATATGTAAACTATAGATAGAAAAAAATTGATAGTTAAAAACGATGGAGGTGGATTGTGATCTTTAAGAAAAAGACCCTGACCAGCTTGGCCAGAACCTGCGGTTGAGCTGCTAAAATTGGTCCGACGGATCTGTCGGACGCGCTTGAGGGGCTGCCTGCCCCTGACGATGTAAATCTGTTGGTCGGCATTGAGACGGCTGATGACGCGGCGGTTTATCGCCTCTCTGATGAGATCGCCATGATCAGTACCGTCGACTTTATTACGCCGCCGGTCGATGATCCTTACTGGTTCGGGCAGATCTCTGCCGCCAATTCGATCTCCGACGTTTATTCGATGGGTGGCCGTCCCCTCACTGCCCTCAATGTTGTAATGTTCCCCTCCAAACATCTGGATATGGGGGTCCTGCGGGATATCCTCAAGGGCGGTCATGACAAGGTGGTTGAGGCCGGCGCTTGTCTGGTCGGTGGCCATACGGTCGACGATGAGGAGCCTAAATACGGTCTCTGTGTAAACGGGGTCGTCCACCCCGACCGGGTCATCACCAATGCCGGATCCAAACCGGGAGATGCACTGATCCTGACCAAACCTCTGGGCTCGGGAGTGTTGTTCAATTCTGTCCGCTCCGGCAAGATGACTTTCCGGGAAATTGAGGAGAATGTTCTGCCAACCCTGGCTTTCCTTAATGGATTGGCGATGGAGAAGGCGCTTGAGTATGACCTGCATGCCTGTACGGATATCACCGGCTTCGGCATCCTGGGTCATCTGCTTGAAGTGGCCCATGGTTCTGATGCCAGGGTGGTTGTCAGGCACAAGGATCTGCCCTTTTACCCCGGAGCTCTTGATATGTACAAAAAGGGTGAGAGCACTGGCAGTAACAAGGCCAACCGGGAATTGGTCAACCGGCATAACCTGGAAATGGAGGTGTCGTTGACTGCGACTGAAGATGAACTGCTTTACGATCCCCAGACTTCCGGCGGTCTGCTTCTCTCTCTCCCCGAGGAACAGGCCGGACAGTTGCTGGCAGAGTTAACCAAGGCAGGTTTGCCGGCTGCCAATATCGGGGAAATAGTTGATGAAAGTGTCGGAATAACAGTGACCTGAGCAAGTGGAGATCCTGCTGCTCATAGCTGTTTTGGGACTTGCCTGCGGATTTCTCTCCGGCCTGCTAGGTATTGGCGGCGGCATAATCATGGCGCCGCTGCTGCTTTACGTGCCGCCGCTGTTCGGTTTTGAGATGCTGTCAATGCATACGGTAGCCGGGCTGACCATCATTCAGGGCCTGGTTGCCTGTATATCCGGTGCTGCCGCCCATAAAAAATTCAATTTTGTTTCCGGCCGTCTGACTCTTTGGATGGGCGGTTCGATATTTGTAACGGCGCTGGCCGGCGGCGCCGGAGCCAGTTATGTCTCCAATCGGACGCTGTTGCTGATCTTTGGCGCCCTTGCCATCCTGGCGGCAGTTCTGATGTTGGTCGACCAGGCTGACGACCCGGAAAATCCCGATATTGACGAACTTGATTTCAGTTGCTGGCGGGCGGTGACGGCGGCCGGCAGCGTAGGCT
>CBDVDF010000103.1:0-5994 GCA_965372675.1 uncultured Desulfobacterales bacterium | reverse complement strand
GTTGAAGAGTGTCTGGGCTGTGAGACCTGTGTTGAGGTTTGCCCCGAAGGCGCCATTACCGTAACCGAGGTCTAAGACCGGTTGCTGTAATTTCCAGATTTGGAAGTTTGGGCCTGTCTCCACTTAGTTGGGGACGGGCCCATTTTGTTATGATGGTTGATGCTAGATAAAAAATTAGTAATACAAGTCTTCGAGAAATTATGCCTTTAGCCCAACTGAAACCCAATGCTTCCCTGAAAACCAGGATCTTCCTGGCAGCTCTGCTGTGGAGTTGCATCGGCCTGATGCTGATCGGGCGTGGGGTCCTGGCCATAGCGGGCAGCGGCCATGAATGGCTTGTTCTGGTCGCTGTGCTGCTCGGCTTTGCTAAATCAGCGGCGATCCTTGACCGGGTAGCGGTCAAGAACATGGTGCGTATTTTTGAAAAGGGGGAGTATAGTTGCCTGGGTGGAATCTATTCCTGGAAGACCTGGGCCCTGGTTGTGGTAATGATCATCAGCGGCAAACTGTTAAGGGCTTCGTCGTTATCGGTCTGGTTGATCGGGGCGTTATATGTAGCGGTGGGCTGGGGTCTCTTCTGGTCAAGTCGCAAGGTCTGGGCCAGGCTAAGGACCATTTCGAAGCTTGGCGCTTCTGAAACAAAAGATGAGCAACTGCCGTGAACAGCAAGATCGGATCATATAATCGGGTCAGCATAGATCTGACTGCCCTGGCCGCCAACTATCGGGCCATTCAGGAAGCAGTCGGTGGTGGGGTGCAGGTAATGGCCATCGTCAAGTC
The DNA here is from genome assembly GCA_965372675.1 of uncultured Desulfobacterales bacterium. GTDB lineage: Bacteria > Desulfobacterota > Desulfobulbia > Desulfobulbales > JAGXFP01 > JAGXFP01. The sequence goes on along the minus strand of CBDVDF010000103.1, from coordinate 5,214 downwards.
CGATGCCTATGGCCATGGCCTCGTGTCGGTGACCAAGGCCCTTTACGAAGCAGGAGCAAGAAGCTTCGGGGTCGCGGAAGTTGAAGAAGGGGTGCTGCTCAGAGAAGCCGGGGTCAAAGGAGCGATCACCGTTCTTCTGGGGGCGGACGCCGAATTTATCCAGTCGATAGTTGACTATGATCTGCAGCCGGTTGTCGTTGATCTTGAAAATCTGCAGATGCTCTCCGAAGCTGCCGAGAAGCACGATCGGCAGGTGGGAGTTCATCTGAAAATTGATACCGGCATGGGCCGGCTGGGGATCATGCCGGAAGATGTTGCCGCTTATCTTGACCTGTTGGATAAGTTGCCAGGGGTGAGCCTGACCGGCGTGATGAGCCATTTCCCCCGGGCCGATGATCTTGCCGACCGTGCCTATACCGAACAGCAGAATCGCCGTTTTGCCGAGATAGCAGCAGAGATCAGGCAGCGCTTTGATCTGGCACTAGTCCACGCTGCCAACTCGGCGGCAATTATGAATTTCCCTGATAGCCATTATGATCTGGTTCGTCCGGGGATATCCCTGCATGGTTGTTTGCCGGACCCGGAAATGGTTGGCCATGTTCTGCAACTGCAGCCGGTCATGTCTTTTAAGACCAGAGTCCTGCAAGTGAAAGAGGTGCCGGCCGGCTACGGGATCAGCTATGGCCATACTTTCCGGACCGAGCGACCGACTCGCCTTGCCGTCCTGCCGGTCGGCTATGCCGACGGTTATCTCCGGCGGCTGACCGGTAAGGCCGAAGTGATCATCAGCGGTTGCCGGGTGCCGATCCTGGGCCGGGTCTGTATGAATGCCTGTCTGGCGGACATTACTGACCTAGATCAGGTCAAGGTCGGGGATGAAGTGGTTATTATGGGGCAGCAGGGCGAGGCGGTGATTACTGCCGATGAAATTGCCGAGTGGTCGGAGACCATCAGCTATGAGATCCTTTGCCTGTTTGGCAGTAGTAATCAGCGGGTTTATCTGTAGATTAATTCGTCCGAGTTGAAGCTTCCCCCTCTCGTTCTAGAGGGGTTGCTTTTAGCCAGCAGCGGATTCTTTTTTTGAATATCGAATATCGAACAGGTAGCGAAGACTCCGAGGAATTTTGAACCGCAGAAGTAAAAGAAGACACTTCGAAATTCGACATTCCTTGTTTACCCACAAGGGGCATTTAACAATATTCTGCGGTTCATGAAGTATGTAAACCGGCTATAGCCAGTCAAAAGTCGGACTTTCAGTCTGTTCGGTTTGTTAGCGTAAAAAAACAAGTTAAGAGAAAAATATGATCAAGAGTCAATTAAGAGAAAGACTGGATAAGTGTTTCAGCGCCGGGGTTGCCGAAGGCCTTTGGTCGGCGGCGGCGGCCGGCAGCTATACGGTCGAGGAACCCAAACAGGCCTCACACGGTGATTTCTCCACCAACCTGGCGATGATCGTCGCCGGGCGGGAGAAAAAGAATCCTCGCGAGATCGCCGGAGTCCTGGTTGAGAAGATGAAAGGTCATACCGATCTGGTCGACAAAGTTGAGATCGCTGGTCCTGGTTTTGTCAACTTCTTCATCAAACCGGAGATCTGGCAGTCGGTATTGCCCGAGGTATGTGCCCAGGATGAGAAATTCGGTCTGAGCGAAATTGGTAAGGGCCGCAAGGTCCTGGTCGAATTTGTCAGCGCTAATCCGACCGGTCCGCTCAGCATCGGTCATGGTCGGCAGGCGGTGCTTGGTGATGCTATTGCCCGGCTGCTGACCGCCACCGGCCACCAGGTGGACCGTGAGTATTATTATAACGATGCCGGTCGGCAGATGCGGGTACTGGGCGAGTCTACCAGGGCCCGCTATCTGGAGATCCTCGGCCTTGAGTACGAGTTTCCCGAAGATGGCTATCAGGGTGAATATATCCGGGAGATCGCCCAGCAGCTGGTGGACGAAAAAGGGGACAGTCTCAAAGATGAGGAGTATCTGCCCTTTAAAGAGGCGGCCGAAAAAGCGATCTTTGCCGATATTGACTCTACCCTGAACCGGATGGAGATCAAATTCGACAACTACTTTAACGAACACACCCTCTATGATGATGGCCTGATCGATGACGTGGTTGCCGCTCTGCGGGAAAAGGGTCTGGTCTACGAGCAGGATGGGGCGGTTTGGTTCAGAACCACTGAGTTCGGACATGATAAAGATCGGGTGATCATCAAAAGCACTGGTGAGCCTACCTACCGTCTACCCGATATTGCCTATCATCGTGAAAAATTCAGGCGTGGTTATGACTGGATGGTCGATATTTTCGGCTCCGACCATATCGCCACGGTGCCCGATGTCCTGGCCGGGGTTCAGGCCCTTGGTTACGATCCGGATAAAGTTACGGTGGTGCTGCACCAGTTCGTCACCCTGATGCGGGATGGCAAGCAGGTGAAGATGTCGACCAGGAAGGCGACTTTCATTACCATCGATGAACTTATCGATGAAGTGGGGATCGATGTGGTCCGCTTCTTTTTCCTGATGAGGAAAGCCGACAGCCAGCTGGAGTTCGATCTGGACCTGGCCACCAAGCAGAGCCATGAAAACCCGGTTTACTACATGCAGTATGGTCATGCCCGCTTGGCCAGCATCGCCCGGAAAGCTGTAGAAAAAGGGGTTGATCGAGGTGATTTGAGCGATGCGGCCCTGGGTCGGCTCGTAGAGTCGGAGGAACTGCATATGCTCAAGGCCCTGGCTGCCTGGCCGGAGCTGGTTGAAAGCGCTGCCCTGGATCTTGAGCCGCACCGGGTGATATTCTTTATGCAGGACCTGGCCGCCCAGTTCCACAGTTATTACAATAAGCACAGGATCATCGGCGATGATCTGGAACTGTCCAGAGCCAGACTCTGGCTCGCTGAAGGATTGCGGGTCATGTTGCGCAACGGTCTTAATCTGATCGGGGTTAATGCCCCGGAGACAATGTGAGCTTATATTATGGCTACTGGAAAACGTAAGAAAGGTTTTTCGATAAAATTTGCTCTTTCCCCAGCCGGTTTACTGGGGCTGGGAGCAGTCTGTTTCTGTATATTTCTCTGGATGTTTCTGTTGGGGGTCTGGTCCGGTCAAACGGTATTGACTTCGGGTAAGTACGAGATGTCCGAGACCAACAAGACTCCGGCGACGATCGAACCGCTTTAGACTCTCAAGCCGGGGAAGGTGAAAGAGAAAGCGGTGCCGGCGCCGGTCGCCAAAAAAGAAAAAAAACCGGCTCAGGTAAAACAAACCCAGCTAAAACAGGCTGAGCTTAGAAAGGAGAAGCCCACCCCGGAGGAAGCTGAAGTGGAGGATCCCGCTTTTTTTGCGGTTCAGGTTGCAGCTTTCAAGGACAGTACTCTGGCGGTCAAGGCGGTCAAATCCTGGCAGAAAAAGGGCTATGATTCTTTTGCTCGAGACCCAGAAGGTCCGGATGACAAGTTTACCAGGGTCTATATCGGTCACTTCGACAGTATGGCTGCAGCTAAAAAGCAGGCCGCTACCCTGGCAGGGAAGGAGAAGATCAAGTCTTTTATCGTTCTGGTGCCGGCTGACTAGAAGGGTTTCCGCCTATTGACCGGATCACCCTCCTGCAGTATGATTATCAAGTTTAGCCCACTACTGGAAGAGTAGTTGTTTGTGGTCTGTAAGTTGTTGAGATGATTAGTTATTGTGGCAGCTGTTGCTGGCTGGCCATCTTTTTTTTATTTATAATATCTGGTTTGTGATGATCCGTAGAGCCCGTATAGATGATATAAAAGCTATCTATGCCATCCTGCAGCATTTTGCTTCTCAGGAACTGTTGCTGGGTCGGCCCTTAAGTTCCCTTTATGACCAGCTGCGTGATTTTGTGGTCTACGAGGATCCGGAGCAGCCGGAAAAAGGTATAATCGGCGCCGGTGCCTTGCATGTCTGCTGGGAGGATCTGGCCGAGATCCGTTCGCTGGCTGTTGTCGAGGGAGAGCAGGGTAAAGGGATCGGCCGGGCCATGGTTCAGGCCTGTCTTGATGATATGACGGGGTTGGGGGTGAAGAGGGTGTTCACCCTGACTTATCAGCCGGAGTTTTTCGCCAAAATGGGTTTCAAAAAGATCGATAAGAGTGAATTGCCTCACAAGGTGTGGAGTGATTGTATCAATTGCCCCAAGTTTCCCGATTGCAACGAGGAAGCGATGATTCTGGAGATCTCTTGAGCCGGGACAGAGGACAATAACAAAACTTTTCCGGCCGATGCTGGTTGCCGGATATATAGCAGGGAGCTTTGAGTAGATGATCGGAGAAATGTTAACCAAGATGTTCGGCAGCAAGAACGAGCGGGTCCTTAAACAGCTCCAGCCTACTGTCGATGCGATCAATAGTCTGGAACCGGAGATCAAGAAGCTCGACGACCAGGCTCTGGCGGCCAAGACCGGAGAATTTAAAGAGCGGCTGGCCAAGGGTGAGTCTATTGACGACCTGTTGGTCGAGGTCTTCGCGGTGATCCGTGAAGCAGCCTGGCGGACCTTGGAGATGCGTCCTTTCGATGTCCAGTTGCTCGGTGGTGTTGTTCTTCACCAGGGCAAGATATCCGAGATGAAGACCGGTGAGGGTAAGACCCTGGTCGCCACCATGCCTGTTTATCTGAACGCCCTTTCCGGCCTCGGGGTCCATGTGGTCACCGTTAATGATTACCTGGCCACCCGTGATGCCGAATGGATGAGCACCCTCTACAGTTTTATGGGGATGAGCACCGGGGTGGTTGTTCATGATATGGATGATGATGATCGTCGGGCCGCTTACAACAGTGACATAACCTACGGAACCAACAACGAATTCGGTTTTGATTATCTGCGCGACAACATGAAATTCTCTGAAGAGGATTTCAGCCAGCGGGCCCTGAACTTCGCTATTGTCGATGAGGTCGATTCGATCCTGATCGATGAGGCCCGGACCCCGTTGATCATCTCCGGACCGTCCGATATGTCGACCGAGCTTTATCAGCGGGTCGACCGGCTGGTAGCCAACTTCCAGAAAGAGACCCACTTTACCATCGATGAGAAATCCCGGGCTCTCTCCCTTACCGATGATGGTATTGCCTACGGCGAAAGGCTTCTCGACGTCGACAACCTCTATGACCCCAAAAACATCGAATGGCTGCACCATCTGAACCAGGCCTTGCGGGCCAACTTCATTTTTGCCCGTGATGTCGATTATCTGGTCCGGGATGGAGA
>CBDVDF010000102.1:0-6042 GCA_965372675.1 uncultured Desulfobacterales bacterium | reverse complement strand
GGCCCGACAGGTCAGAACCGATCTGATCTTGACCCGGTCGATGCCGGCCTCGTTTATCTCGGCGACCTTCTCCTCGGTGATCTGCTGATCAGCCTCGAGCAGGGTTTTGCCGGTGAATGGATCGACTATATCATCAAGGGCAACCCGGCCCAGGATCCTGTCCCCGACCGGCTGGATGATCTCACCACCTTCCATAAGCGGCTCGGCAACGATCCCGTCAATGGTGCCGCAATTCTTTTCGATAATGGTGGCATCCTGGGCGACATCAACCAGCCGCCTGGTAAGATAGCCCGAGTTTGCGGTCTTGAGAGCTGTATCGGCCAGACCCTTACGGGCACCATGGGTGGAGATGAAGTATTCAAGAACACTCAATCCTTCCCGGAAGTTCGCCTTGATCGGCGACTCGATGATCGCCCCGGATGGCTTGGCCATCAGACCACGCATCCCGGCCAACTGCCTGATCTGGTCCTTGCTGCCCCTGGCTCCGGAATCGGCCATGATGTAGATCGCGTTAAAGCTCGGGCTCTCGATCATTTTGTTGTTCTTGTCCCGTTGGTACTGGACACTCAACTCGTCCATCATTTCATTGGTGACCTTATCGGTGGCCCGGGACCAGATATCAACTACATTGTTGTATTTTTCACTTTCGGTCAAAACACCGTTCTGGTAGCCGTTTTCAACCTCCATGACCTCTTTTTCGGCCTTGGCCAGGATATCTTCCTTGCCAACCGGGATCTTCATGTCATTAATACAGATAGAGATGCCGGCCAGGGTTGAATATTCGTAACCGATATCCTTCAACCGATCGGCCATAATTACGGTACTCTTGCTGCCGGCATGGCGATAGACGTAGTCAACCAGCGTAGCCAGTTCCTTCTTTTTAAGAACCTTGTTGACCGTACTGAAAGGCACGTTCTCCGGCAACAGGTCGCCGATCAGGACCCGACCGACGGTAGTATCGACCAGACTGCCGTCGATCCTGACCTTGATCTTGGCCTGCAGATCGATCGCCTTGTATTCAAAAGCGAGGATCGCCTCGGCCGGGGAAGAAAAGATCTTGCCCTCTCCCTTGGCCAGCAACCTCTCTCTGGTCATATAGTAGAGACCGAGAACGATATCCTGGGAAGGAACGATAACCGGCTCACCATGGGCCGGAGAGAGGATATTGTTGGTTGACATCATCAAGACCCGGGCCTCCATCTGGGCCTCGACGGTCAGGGGCAGATGTACCGCCATCTGGTCACCGTCAAAGTCAGCATTGAAAGCACTGCAGACCAGGGGATGAAGCTGGATGGCCTTGCCCTCGATCAGGACCAGCTCAAAGGCCTGCATGCCAAGACGATGCAGGGTGGGGGCGCGGTTCAGAATGACCGGGTATTCCTTGACCACCTCATCGAGAACGTCCCAGACCTCCTTGGTGCCCTTTTCAACCATCTTCCGAGCACTCTTGATGGTGCTCACATAACCTTTCAATTCAAGTTTGTTATAGATAAAAGGCTTGAAAAGCTCCAGAGCCATTTTTTTAGGCAACCCGCACTGATGCAGACGGAGATGGGGACCGACCACGATAACCGTCCGGCCGGAATAATCGACCCGCTTACCGAGCAGGTTCTGACGGAAACGACCCTGTTTACCCTTGAGCATATCGCTGAGAGATTTCAAAGGACGCTTGTTGGGGCCGGTGATCACCTTACCGCGGCGACCGTTGTCAAAAAGGACATCTACCGCTTCCTGCAGCATCCTTTTCTCATTGCGGATGATGATCTCCGGGGCATCAAGTTCAAGAAGGCGTTTGAGCCGGTTGTTGCGGTTGATCACCCGCCGATAGAGATCGTTGAGATCGGAAGTGGCAAAACGCCCGCCGTCCAGGGGTACCAGCGGCCGCAGATCCGGCGGCAGCACTGGGATCACTTCGAGGACCATCCACTCCGGCCGATTGCCGGAATCACGAAAGGCCTCGATCACATTCAGACGTTTGGCGTACTTTTTCCGCTTGGCCTCGGAACCGGTACTGCGCATCTCCTCCCGCAATTGGGCGGAGAGGGCATTCAAGTCCTGACTCTTAAGCAGGGCCCTGATCGCCTCGGCCCCGATCCCGACCGTAAACATGCCGGGATATTCAGCCATGGCCTGCCGGTACTGCTCTTCATTAAGCAGGGAGCAGACCGGCGGTGCCGGATCTTCGGAACTGGTAACCACATATGAATCGAAATAGAGGACCTTTTCGAGTTGCTTGAGAGTAAGATCCAGCATATTGCCGATCTTGCTGGGCAGGCTCTTAAGGAACCAGATATGAGCAACCGGAGCGGCCAGTTCAATATGACCAAGACGCTCACGCCGCACCTTGGACTGGATGACCTCGACCCCGCACTTCTCACATACCACCCCGCGGTGTTTCATTCTCTTGTACTTACCGCAGTTACATTCGTAATCTTTGACCGGGCCAAATATCTTGGCACAGAAAAGTCCCTCGCGCTCCGGTTTGAAGGTCCGATAGTTAATGGTTTCCGGTTTTTTTACTTCACCGTTAGACCAATCACGGATCTTTTCGGGAGAAGACAGGGAAATTCTGACACTCTTAAATTTTACCGGTTTTTTAGCTTTGTCAAAAAAGCTGAAAAGTTCGTCCACGGTTCACACCTTTCTGTATTCTTTTATTCAGAAAAATTACTGACGATCAATCAAATTAAAGAGCATTAGTGGTCAAGAAGTTCCATATCCAGACAGAGTCCTTGCAGCTCTTTTACCAGGACATGGAAAGATTCGGGCAGACCAGCCTCAAGGAAATTCTCTCCCTTGACTATCTTCTCGTACATCTTGGTCCGGCCGGCTACATCATCAGACTTGACGGTCAGAAATTCCTGCAGGGTGTAGGCTGCACCATACGCTTCCATGGCCCAGACCTCCATCTCTCCCAAGCGCTGGCCGCCGAACTGGGCCTTACCACCCAACGGCTGCTGGGTAACAAGGGAATATGGTCCGGTGGAGCGGGCATGGATCTTGTTGTCGACCAGATGGTGCAGCTTCAGATAATACATGATGCCGACCGTGACTTTGTTATCGAACGGCTCTCCGGTCAGCCCATCATAAAGGGTTGCCTGACCGATCTCGTCGACTCCGGCCTCGACCAGCAATTTCCGGATATCACTCTCATTGGCTCCGTCAAAAACCGGGGTGGCCATGTGGATCCCGCCGCCCATTCTCCCGGCCAGGGCCAGAAGACCCTCATCATCAAGATCAGCGGTCAGGGCCTCATATTCCTCTTTGGAATAAATTGCCTTAAGCTGGCTCTTGATGCCTTTGATGTTACTCGCTTCGGCGAGGGCCTGGATCTTTTCACCCAGACGCTTACCGGCCAGACCCAAATGTACTTCCAGCACCTGGCCGACGTTCATCCGGGAGGGAACACCGAGGGGATTCAAGACGATATCCACCGGCACTCCATCCTCGAAGAAAGGCAGGTCCTCTTCGGGCAGTATCCTTGAGACAACACCTTTATTACCGTGCCGGCCGGCCATTTTGTCGCCAACGGACAGCTTACGTTTGGTGGCAACATAGATCTTGACCATCTTGATGACGCCTGGGGCCAGATCGTCACCTTTACGGATCCGTTTGATCCTGGCCTCATATCTGCCGGCTACCTCTTTCTGTTGCTTATCGTAGCCTTCCAAGAGCAGGACGATGTCTTTTTCAACTTTCTTGCGGCCGGTGAATTCCACCCTCTTGATCGTCGAAAGAGGCAGATCGGTGAGCAGCTCACGCTTGATGACCTGGCCTTTTTTAAGCAGGACCGTGCCCTTTTTAACTGAAATGTCAGCAGCGGCCTTCTTGTCAACAATTATCTCGGCCAACTGGTTCTTCACCGCCTTCTTCAGGCTGTTCAGTTCATCCTCCATATATTTCTCGAGGATGGTAGCCTCGGCGTCATCGATAGCCTGGGACCGTTCGTCCTTTTCAACTCCTTTGCGGGAGAAAACCTTGGCATCGATGACTACGCCCTGAACTCCGGGCGGCACCCTCAGCGAGGTATCCTTGACATCACCGGCCTTCTCGCCGAAGATCGCCCGGAGCAGCTTCTCCTCCGGAGAAAGCTGGGTCTCACCCTTGGGAGTAACTTTACCGACCAGGGTATCGCCCTGCTTGATCTCGGCTCCCACCCTGACCACCCCGCTGTTATCGAGGTTACGCATCGCCTCTTCGCTGACATTGGGGATGTCCCGGGTGATCTCTTCTTTGCCCAGTTTGGTATCCCTGGCGACGGTTTCGAAAACCTCGATATGCAAAGAGGTGTAGGTGTCATCCTTGATCAGCTTTTCGCTGACCAGGATGGAATCCTCAAAGTTAAAACCGCGCCACGGCATAAAGGCGATGGTGACATTCTTGCCAAGGGCAAGCTCGCCACGATCACAGGCCGGGCCGTCAGCCAAAAGCTGGCCCTTGCTGACCCGTTGACCTGGAAGAACAACCGCTTTCTGATTAAAACAGGTGTTCTGGTTCGATTTCTTGTACTTTTCCAGCCGGTAAACTCCGATCCCTGTTTCAAGACCATCGGTGCCCGGTTCATCGTAGCGGACAATGATGCGATTGGCATCGACTTCTTCCACCACTCCATCGCCTGCGGCAAGCAGGCAAACCCCGGAGTCCATGGCCACAGTGCTTTCGAGACCGGTGCCGACGATCGGGGCCGAGGCCCGGAGCAACGGTACGCCCTGGCGCTGCATGTTCGAGCCCATCAAGGCCCGGTTGGCATCGTCGTTCTCCAGAAAGGGAATAAGCGAGGCAGCCACACTGACCAGCTGGTTGGGCGAAACATCCATATGGGTCACCCGGTCGCTGGTAGTTATCCCGACCTCGCCATCCTCGCGGGCGATCAAGGTGTCCGTAGCTATGTTGCCGCTCTTGTCGATCTCGACCTTGGCCGGGGCAATTACACAACCCTCCTCATCGAGGGCGGACATATAAGATACGTTGTTTGTAACTTTACCGTTTTCAACCGTCCGATACGGCGTCTCAATAAACCCGTACTGGTTTACCTTGGCAAAGGCAGCCAGGGAAACGATCAGGCCGATATTCGGCCCCTCCGGGGTCTCGACCGGACAGATACGGCCATAATGGGTGGGATGAACGTCACGGACTTCAAAGCCAGCCCGTTCACGGGAAAGACCGCCGGGTCCCAGGGCGCTTAAACGCCGCTTGTGGGTAACCTCGGAGAGGGGATTGGTCTGGTCCATGAACTGGGAAAGCTGGCTGGTTCCGAAGAACTCCTTGATCGCTGCGGTGATCGGTTTCGGGTTGACCAGGTCATGGGGCATCATCGTCTCGGTTTCCTGGAGGCTCATCCGTTCACGGATCGCCCGCTCCATTCTGACCAGGCCCATCCGGTACTGGTTTTCAATGAGCTCGCCGACCGTCCGGACCCGCCGATTGCCAAGATGATCAATATCGTCAACCTCGCCCTGCCGATCTTTTAAGCGCACCAGCTCCCGGACGCTCATCATGATATCTTCCCTGGTCAGGGTGCACTGGCTGATATCCGTATCAACGCCAAGCTTGGCGTTAAGTTTAAAGCGCCCGACCACGGAAAGATCGTAAGTGCCCTTGTTGAAGAACAGGTTCTCGAGAAAGGTCATAGCCACTTCCTTGGTCGGAGGGCTACTCGGCCGCAAGCGGCGATAGATCTCGAGAAGAGCATCATCCGGCGTCTGGGCCTTATCAAGAAGCATGGTCTTATGGAAAGAATTCGAGATGCTCGTGCCGTCTATGGCAAGCAGGCTCAACTTCCTGATCTTCAATTCGGCCAGTTCGGCCATCATGGTCTCGGTAAGTTCGGTGTTACAGGGGAAGATGACCTCTTTGGTCTTGGGATGGACAATATCCTTGGCCAGGATCTTGCCGGCCAACTGATCGATCGGCATGCTGATCTGGCATACACCTTCTTTGGCCAGGTTCTTGGCCCGGGCTTTACCGATCTTAAGCCCCGCCTTCAGCAGGACCTCGCCGGTCTTGGGATGGAGCAGATCAACTGGAGCGCGTTGGCCTACA
>CBDVDF010000101.1:0-6133 GCA_965372675.1 uncultured Desulfobacterales bacterium | reverse complement strand
GGCCAGATTAAAATCAGCCATCATGTTGAATACCAGGCCCCTGACCCGGACCTCCCCGGACGAAAAAGCGCCGATCGTCATGAAGGAGAGGAGCAGGACAATAATCAGGACAACCATCAACTCGATCAGAGTGAAGCCGTTGTTTTTATTGAATATTTTCATTGAAAATGCGTGGAGAGCATAAGCTGCCGGACAGCCGCAGGGGCATCAACCGGCCTGCCAGTCGCCCCCAAATAAACTGAATCTGATTGTCAGGGTAACGGATCTTGCCGCCTTTGCAAGTTTTTTTCAGCCCCGTTGACCTTCTTTCTCCCGTTCAGCCATTTTCCGCATTCCAAAATCCCGACCGATTTAGTATGTTTTCACCATTCCGTACTTTTTTGAAAAAATCGGTTCGCCACCAGAATCGCGACCGGTCACTGCTGCCGGGACTCACAAAAGAACATGATAAAAGATATTGTCGATAATCAGGCCGTGGAAGAGGTTTTTCTGGTCAAGGAAGTAAGCCGTAATGAAACCAGGAACGGCAAACCTTTTCTGGCCCTGACCGTCATCGATTCTTCCGGTGAGATCGACGGCAGGGTCTGGGAGAACGCCGACCGATACCTGAAAGAATGCCCACCCGGCGGGGCCATTATGCTCAAAGGCCAGGCCCAGTCGTATAAAGGTGTTCTGCAACTCCGGATCGACCATCTTGAAAAACACGACCTGCCGGCCGAGGAACTTGGCCGGTTCATTCCGACCACCGGCGGCGATATAAAAAGCATGGCCGCCGAAATGGTTAACTTTGCCAAAAGCATTGCTGACCCCCACCTGCGTGGCCTGACCCTTTCCTTCCTGCAGGACAGCGCCATTTCGAGCCTGTTCAAAAAAGCCCCGGCCGCCAAGCAGATGCATCATGCCTGCCTGGGCGGCCTGCTTGAACACACCTTGGGAGTAACCCGGTTGGCCGAGGCGATCTCCAACCTTTATCCGGCTGTTGATCGCTCCCTGCTACTGGCCGGAGCCATCCTCCATGATCTCGGCAAACTGATCGAATTCAGTTACGAGTCGTTCCCTTACGATTATTCGGACCGGGGTCGACTGGTCGGCCATATGGTCCTGGGCATAGAAATGATTCAGGAAAAGGTCGGCGGACTGTCTGACTTCCCGGAAGAGACGGCCACCCGCCTCAAGCACCTGATCCTCGCCCATCACGGCCGTCATGAGTTCGGCTCGCCGGTCCTGCCGATGATGCTTGAAGCCTTTATCCTCCATTTCATTGACGATCTGGACGCCAAGGTCGACTACATCACCGGCCTGGCCCGAAAGACGGACAACCCCGGCTACCAGTGGACGCCATACCAGCGCACCCTTGAAAGGTTCCTTTATGTCCGCGGCTCCGAAACTGACGATGGCGAACCGGCAGACGAGCCCCCTGAAGAGATCGACCCCCGGCAGAAAAACCTCTTTGTATGACAAAGCTAAGCATGGATAACAGCTATTTCACCATCGACTCGATCCTCGGCCAGGAGAAGGCCAAAAAGATGCTGCGCCGGGCGGTCGCCGGTGACCGTCTCAGCCACGCCTATCTTTTCCGAGGACCGGCCGGAGTCGGCAAAAGGACCATGGCCCGGGCTTTCGGTAATTATCTGAACTGTGAGACCCCTGCCGCCAACCAGGATGCCTGCAGCAACTGCCGCTCCTGTCATAAACTGCAGTCTGGCAACCATCCCGACCTGCTGATGATCGAACCGGACGGGGTGTCGATCAAGATCGGCCAGATCAGGGAACTGAAGCAGGCCCTGACTTTTCCTCCCTTCGAGGCCAGCCGCAGGATCGTGGTCATTAACGATGTCCATACCATGCGGCGGGAAGCGGCCAACAGCCTCTTGAAGACCCTGGAAGAACCGCCGCCCTGCAACCTGCTGATCCTCACCGGCGACGCAGCCAGCGAGATCCTGCCGACCATAACTTCCCGCTGCCAGACGATCCCTTTCACCGGGCTGCCTTCGACGCTGGTCAGAGACAAGCTGATCGCGGCAGGACTTGAACCGGGATTGGCCGCCACCCTGGCCGAGATATCAGGCGGCAGCCTGGGGCAAGCCAGGAGCATGGCCGATCTGGGGATCCTGGAGATCCGCCGCGAGATCGTCAACGGCCTGCTCGCCCTGGATCCGGATGGCCCGGCAACAGTCGACAGCATCTTCCAACTTGCCGGCCAGGCCGCCGAATTGGGCGGCCAACTTCCGGACCTGCTAGAACTACTGAGACTCTGGTTTCGCGACCTGGTACTGGCCGCCCAGGGGCTGCCGGAACAGACCGTCAACCATGACCTGCGCGACCTGCAGGATAAAGCCGTCAGCCGCTGGCCCCTGACCGGCATCCTGGAACGACTGGACCTCTTCGACCAGGCCCGGCGCCAACTGGACCGTAACTGCAACCGCGCCCTGGTCTGCGAATCCCTCTTCTTTGCATTGCTTTAACCACCTGCTACTGTTAATATGCAGGATTCATCTTCGCCAGCCTTAGACGACGAAGATTTTTCCCTAAAATAGCCCATAGTCAGAGGATAATTTTGCAGGACGATACCTCTCCAGAAAATAAAGCCCAACCCCCAGAAGAAAAGACCCGGGAAGTGGTGGCGGACAAGCAACAGGGATCCCCCCTCAACAATTTCTACTACATCCGCTTCAGGAACGGCGTCCCCGCTTTTTCTGCTGCCTCACGACTCGCCAAGCTGAGCCGCGGTGAAGTGGTAATGACTCAGACCGACCACGGTCTTGAACCGGCCACCGTCACCAACAGCGGACCGCAACTCGATCCCGATGGTAATGAGTCAAAACAGCGGGCCAGCTATCTGGTAGTCCGCCAGGCCAACCGCGACGAAATTGCCAAATTCGAACGACTGATGGAGAGAGAAAAAGAAGCCTTCTCGATCTGCATCAGACACATAGAAAAACACCAGTTGGCCATGAAACTGATCAGGGTGGAAAGGTTTTTCAACGGCAGCAAAATAATCTTCTATTTCACCGCTGAAAACAGGGTCGATTTCCGGGAACTGGTCAAAGATCTGGTCCAGGAATTTCGCACCCGGGTTGAGATCCGCCAGATCGGGGTCCGCCACGAAACCAAGATGATCGGCGGTCTCGGTTGCTGCGGCCGGGAACTCTGCTGCTCTTCATTCATCAAAGATTTTGCGCCGGTGTCCATAAAGATGGCCAAAGAGCAGAGCCTGCCGCTCAACCCCGCCAAGATCTCAGGGGTCTGCAACCGCCTGCTCTGCTGTCTTACTTACGAATACCCTACCTACCATAAACTCCGCAAAGGCATGCCGAAGCCCGGCAAGACCGTTAATCTGGATGGCGTCGACTACAAGGTGATCAACTGCAACATCCTCCAGGAAAAGATAACCCTGATGCAGATCGGAGAGCCGGACAAACGCCAGGTCCTGACCAAGGAGGAATGGCTGGCCGTGAGACCTGCGGTTGACCAGGCCAGGGAGAAGCAAAAACCGAAAAGTGGCAAAGGCCGTCGGGGCAGGTCCAGAAAATCAGACCGCCAGCAGGACAAGGGCAGATCTGCCAACAGTAACGAACAACCGCCGAGCGGATCACAGGAAAAGCAGAAATGAGTTTCTATGTCACCACCCCGATCTTTTATGTCAATGCCCAGCCCCACTTGGGTCATGCCTATACAACCATTATTGCCGATACCATCAGCCGTTTCCAGAAAATGGCCGGCCAGGATGTCCGTTTCCAGACCGGCACCGACGAACATGGTGACAAGATAGCCGAAGCGGCAGCCAACTCGGGAGAATCTCCCAAGGAGTACGCTGACCGGATCAGCAATATGTTCAGGGAAGCCTGGCCGCAGCTCTCTATCGAACCGGATAATTTCATCCGAACCACCGATCCCGATCATATCAAAACCGTTCAGGACATCCTCCAGAAAGTCTACGACCAGGGCGATATTTATTTCAGCGAATATTCGGGCCTTTACTGCAAGGGCTGCGAAAGATTCCTGACCGAGAAGGAACTGGTCGAAGGCAATTGTCCCGACCATCTGGTGCCACCGGAAACGATCTCCGAACAGAACTATTTCTTCCGGATGTCCAAATACCAGGACTGGCTGATCGACCACATCAAACAAAATCCGGAATTCATCCAGCCGGAAAGATACCGCAACGAGGTCCTTTCCTTCCTCAAGGAACCGCTGGAGGATCTTTGCATCTCCAGGCCGACCAGCCGCCTGACCTGGGGCATCCCATTTCCCTTTGATGATAAGTTCGTCACCTATGTCTGGTTTGACGCCCTGATCAACTACCTGACCGGGATCGGTTACCCGGACGGCCCCGAGTTCGATAACTACTGGCGTAATGCCGAACATGTGATCGCCAAGGACATCCTTAAGCCCCACGCGATCTACTGGCCAACCATGCTCAAAGCGATGGGCCTGCAGCCATACCGTAAACTCCACGTTCATGGCTACTGGAACATCAACGAGACCAAGATGTCCAAATCGATCGGCAATGTGGTCCGACCGGCCGACCTGGTAGAAAATTACGGGGTCGACACCGTTCGCTACTTCCTGCTGCGCGAGATGTCCTTCGGTCTCGACGCTTCTTTCAGTTACGATGCCCTGGTGACCCGCCGGAACTCAGACCTGGCTAATGACCTCGGCAACCTGTTCAGCCGCTCATTGACCATGGTCACCAATTTCTGCGATGGCAAAGTCCCGCCTGTCGGTGAGCAGCAGGAAAGCGACCGGGAATTGGCGGCAGCGGCCACCAGCATGATCAGCAGCTTTACCGAACAGATGAATAATTTTGCCTTCAACCGGGCCCTGCAGGAAGTCTGGAAGGTCATCGGTATGGCCAACCGCTATATCGTTAGCAATGCCCCCTGGGAACTGGCCAAGGATCCGGAAAAACGACCGCAACTCGATACCGTACTTTACACTCTGCTTGAGACCCTGCGACTGATCAGCCTGGTCCTCCAGCCGGTGATGCCGACGGCAGCCCAAAAAATGGCCGCCTCTCTCGGGGTTGATCAGGTCCCCGACCTGGCTTCCCAATCAGCCTGGGGGCAACTGACTACCGGAACCGAGATAGAACAAGGCCCATCTCTTTTCCCGCGCCTGAAGAAGAAAACCTCTCAGTCGGAAAAACAGCTGGCTCCCGGTAAAAAATCAGTGCAAAAGAAAGACAAAGAGCAAGCCGGTAACGATGGGCTGATCAGCTTTGAGCAGTTCAAGAGCGTCGACCTCCGGGTCGCCGAGATAACCGGGGCCGAGAAGGTACCGAAATCAGACCGACTACTCAAACTGACCGTTATGGCTCCGGACCAAAGGACGATCGTCGCCGGAATCGCTGAGTTTTACAAACCAGAAGAACTGATCGGCCAGCGGGTGATCATCGCCGCCAACCTTAAACCGGCCAAGTTGATGGGAGTAACTTCCAACGGCATGGTCCTGGCGGCAAAGGACGGCGACCGATTGGTCCTCTCGACCATCAGCGGCTCGGTCGCCCCGGGAAGCAAGGTGGCTTAGCCGTCAGGACCAACACAACAAACACTTGATATAACTAGATATTCACAGAAACGCTTCCACGAAACATCTAACCAACCAGCCCTTTTAATAAAATTCTTTGCTATTGCCTAAGTTGTTGTTTTTTAATAGATTATTTTTTATATAGGTTGTCTAAGATAAATTTCAGGAGATCTTTAAATTCCTATGTTCGTGATCAGCAATTTCTTAAACGCCCTGGCAACCCTGCTCGACCTGGTTCTCAGCGCCTATCTATGGATCATCATCGGCCGGGCTATTATCTCCTGGGTCAATGCCGACCCTTATAATCCGATCGTCCGTTTTCTTTACGACGTCACCGAACCCCTGCTGAGCAGGATCAGGCGGGTAGTACCGCTCTTCGGCGGCGGTATTGATTTTTCGCCGATGATCCTGATCGTTGCCGTAATGTTCCTAAGGAGCTTTATTGTCCCGACCCTGCAACAGATCTCCCGTTCACTCGGGTAAGACCACGGCCAGCCATCGCCAGTCTCGCAAGGAGTAGTTAGCATGACGATTACACCACAAGATATCCAGTCCAAACAGTTCCATGTCAGGATGCGCGGCTTTGATGTCGATGAAGTCGACA
>CBDVDF010000100.1:0-6152 GCA_965372675.1 uncultured Desulfobacterales bacterium | reverse complement strand
CGCTCTGGAAATGATCAGCCTGCTTGAGCAGTGCTGATCTCCCCGCGATGACCGTCCCGATCAGACGCCGGGCCAGGGAACTGGCCATGCAGGCCCTTTATCAGAGTGAAGTGACCGGCCAGACGGTTGCCGAGGCCTTCCTGCTCCTGAAAGAGAATTTTCAGGCCAACCGTAAGGCGGTTGCCTATGCTCTTGAGATCATGGCCGGAGTTGAGAAAGGCCGGGCGGAGATCGATGCGCTTATCTCGGAGCATTCAAAGAACTGGCGGCTTGAACGGATGACCCTGGTCGATCGCAATATTCTTCGGGTCGCCGCCTTTGAGTTATTAAATAGGGATGATGTGCCAGATACGGTGGTCATTAACGAGGCTATCGAAGTGGCGACCCGCTATTCAGACGAGGATGCGCCGGCTTTTATAAACGGCGTTCTCGACTCCATGAAAAACAAATTGGCGCAGGATCGACCTGATCCCTGTTCTTAGAAAACCTGGTGATTGCCGGAAATATGACCAAGCAAACCGGTAAAAGAGAGAGACCTGGATTACTGCAGGAACTTGTTTCCGTACTGGGGATATTTGCGGCCTTCTTTGTCCTTATCTGTCTGGCCGGTTTTTCACTGCCGGACAGCGCCAGTTATATCCAGCCCCTGATCTGGGGCGGCAAGATTGGTCATTTCTTTGCCCGGGTAATGATGAGTTTCATGGGCTTCAGCTCTTTCTGGCTGGTAGTCCTTCTGTTCTGTTTCTCCCTGCAGTTATTTTCCCCGAAAGCCTCTTTTGAGCGTCTGCCCCAGATCTTTGCCGGTTGCACAGGTATCCTGATCGCCAGTAGTGGTCTGCTTGCCGCCACCGGTAGCAGCGAGTTCCATATTTTCGGTCGGATCTATCCGGTTGGCGGCTATATAGGCGATCTGCTCTACTTATTTCTCAGTGAATATTTCGGTAATCCCGGTGCCGTGCTGTTCTTCCTCTCCCTGCTGCTCATCTCGTTAATGGTTTCGGTGGAGTTTTCTCCGTACATCTGGGTTTGTAATATGGCCGATGGCCTGCGGACCCTGTGGGAGTTGTTGATGGAATGGCGCGAGGCCAGGTTCTCTGCTGCTGTTGCTGATGGAGGCAAGTCAACTCGCTAGTTGCCGCCACGACAATTACCGCTGACCGGTCTTAATGACCGCGGCGAAGAAGCGATCATCAAGCTACCCAGTGTCAATGAACCTGTCCGTTTGACCGAGGACGAGGATGAAAGCGAATTCCTGCCGCTGCCGGTCAGTTCCGGCGAATATCGCCTGCCCGGGGTCAACCTGCTGGAAAGATCGTCGGTCGGTGATTTTATGGCCGATCGCGAACATTACCTGGAGATCAGCCGCAAACTGGAGGCAAGTTTGCGGAATTTCGGGGTGGAGGGGAAGGTGTCCGGCATCTCGCCGGGGCCGGTTATTACTACCTATGAGTTTGAACCGGCCCCCGGGATCAAGATCAGCAAAATCGTTGGCCTGGCCGACGATCTTGCCATGGTCCTCAAGGCTGAAAGTGTCCGGATCGTCGGTTCCATCCCAGGGAAAGCGGCCCTCGGCATCGAGATTCCCAATCCTGAGCGGCAGATCGTCTTTATTAGGGATATTCTGGCCAGTGATGATTTCCAGAAGGCCGGTTCAAAGCTGACCATGGGACTGGGGATGGATGTGGTCGGTAGTCCGGTAATGGCTAATCTGGCCAAGATGCCGCATTTGCTGATCGCCGGGGCGACCGGGGCCGGCAAGAGTGTCGCGGTGAACTCGATCATCTGCAGCTTCCTGCTGAAGGCCACTCCCGAGGATGTTCGTTTGTTGATGATCGATCCCAAGCGGATAGAGCTTTCCTGTTATGAGGACATCCCCCATCTCCTTCATCCGGTAGTTGTAGACCCGAAGATGGCCAGTCGGGCTTTGCAATGGGCGGTCAAGGAAATGGAGCGCCGCTATCAGCTGATGGAGGAGAAACGGGTCAAAAGCATCAGCAGCTACAACGAGATCTGTGAGGATGAACGTCTGCCGCTGATCGTTATTATTATAGATGAATTGGCCGACCTGATGATGGTTTCCTCCCGGGAAGTAGAGGATTCCGTTGCCCGCCTGGCCCAGATGGCTCGGGCGGCAGGGATGCACCTGATCCTCGCCACCCAGCGGCCTTCGGTCGATGTCTTGACCGGTCTGATCAAGGCCAACTTCCCGACCAGGATGTCTTTCAAGGTTTCCTCAAAGATAGATTCCCGAACCATCCTTGACAGCAGCGGCGCCGAGCACTTGCTGGGGGCCGGAGATATGCTCTTTCTGCCGCCGGGCAGTGCCAGGCTCCAGCGGATCCATGGGGCCTACATCTCGGAAAAGGAGATCGAAAACATTGTCAACTTCGTCAAGGGCCAGCGGGCAGCCAGTTATGATGAATCGGTGATCAAGATCGCCGAAGCGGCCCAGGAAGAGGAGAACGGCTACGATGATGAGATGGATGAGAAGTATGACGAGGCGGTAGCACTGGTTTGTGAATCGGGTCAGGCCTCTATCTCTATGGTGCAGAGGCGCTTGAGAGTCGGCTACAACCGGGCAGCTCGGATGATAGAGACCATGGAGAGGGAAGGGGTGGTAGGCCCGGCTGACGGTTCCAAACCCCGCGAGGTGCTGGTCCGGGACAACTATTGATCTTCTCTTGGGTTGGTAATTATTACTGGAGAGCTTACCGTGGCATTTAGCAAGGTGGTGCTGAAGACAAAGAAGAATGAGGTCTTTAAGGGCACCACCAACGACTTTTCACCGACTAAAGCCTGCTTTCATCTTATTCCCCTCGGTCAGGAAGAATGCCGGTCGTGTGCCGAGATCGTCATCAACGATCTCAAGGCGGTTTTTTTCGTCAAGGATTTTGACGGCACTGCCTATCGTGAAAATTATCAGGCTGATCTGGTCAGGCCCAAGGTAGGGGAGAAACTGGTCAAGGTTAAATTTCATGATGGCGAGGAGGTCAACGGTATCGCCCAGAGTTTTCATCTTGACCGGCCCGGCTTTTTCATCATCCCGAGCGATCCGGCCAGCAATAACGAGCGGATCTATGTAGTGCTCTCAGGCCTGCAAAGCCTTAATGTTGACGGCAAGGCCATTCCTGTCGAGCAGCTCAGGCAGTCGGCTCGCAAGTGCCCATCCTGCCAAGCGCCGATGGATTTTTGCTGGCGCTGGTGCCCATTCGATGGCACCAGGCTTTAGCCCGGATATTTCATGAATTATTTATTCACTTATTCGGGGTAGCGGCCACCCGCTCTCATCAAACAATAAAAAATACATTGACCTCTCTAACCAATAAAACCAATGGCGAATGTCAGGTGAGGCTCGATTTTGCCACCCTCACCCAGCTTCGCAAATCACATCCCGCCTGGCGGCTCTTGGTTGCAGAACATGCGCCTCTTATTATCGCCTTTCTGCACCGGGTATTTATCGAACCCAATATCCGCATCATGGCTGAGGATGAGCTGGTTGTCAAATTGGAGGATGAACTTTTTACCCTCCGGGAGATTGAGGGGATCAATGCGTTTCCCCGGGCCGCCCTGGAATATTTAAATGATTGGGCCGATGATGACCGCGGCTGGCTCCGTAAATTCTACCCGCCAAATTCCGATGCGGCCCATTTTGACCTAACCCCGGCCGCGGAAAAGGCCGTCGCTTGGCTGGCCGGTCTGCTGCAACGAGCCTTTGTTGGCACCGAGTCCCGATTGCTGACCGTCTTTGAGCTTCTCCAGCAGATGGTATCCGGGGCTGAGGTTGACGCCGAGACCAGGGTTCAGGAGCTGGAACGGCAGAAAGAACAGATCGATGCAGAGATTGGCCGGATAAAAGATGGTGACTTTGATGTACTTGATGACACTGCCCTCAGGGAGCGTTTTCAGCAGCTTAGCGCCCTGGCCCGTGAGCTTTTAGGTGATTTCCGGGAGGTGGAGCAGAATTTCCGCCAGCTTGACCGTACCCTGCGGGAACAGATCGCCACCTGGGCGGGTAGCAAGGGCGAACTTCTGGAACAGATCTTCGGCGATCGTGATGCCATTGCCGACTCCGACCAAGGCAAAAGTTTCCGCGCTTTCTGGGATTTTATCATGTCACCGGAGCGGCAGGAGGAGTTAAGCGCTCTGCTTGAAACCGTCTTCGATATGGAGAGCATCGCCAGCCTGCACGCTGATACCCGGCTCAAAAGAATACATTATGACTGGCTGGAGGCTGGTGAACATACCCAGCGCACTGTCGCTAAACTTTCACAACAACTGCGGCGCTATCTCGACAACCAGGCCTATCTTGAAAACCGCCGCATTATGCAGCTCCTCCAGGGGATTGAGGCCAACGCCCTGGCCGTCCGTGCCGCATTGCCCAAGGGCTCCTTCATGACCATTGACCGCCAGTCGCCCAGTATTAACCTGCCCATGGAGCGCCCCCTCTTCTCGCCGCCGTTGAAGCCGATCATCACCGGTGATGTCCTCTTGGGCGACGACACCACATTCAAGGCCGATGCCCTTTTTGAACAGATTGTTATCGACAAATCAAAACTTAAGACTAACATTCGCAAGTTACTGCGGACAAAGGAGCAGGCAACCCTGCCAGAAGTCATCGCCCAATACCCCATAGAACAGGGACTGGCCGAATTGGTAACCTATTTCGCCCTCGCCGGGGCCGATGACAAGGCCATATTCCACGAAGAGATCCGGGAACAGATCTTCTGGCATGATGACAAGGGTGTAAAACACGGCGCGACCCTGCCGAGGATTATTTTTAACCGTTGATACTAATCGCAATGAAAAGATAATGGATACTACCATCGAACCGAATGCCCTTTCCAGGGTGATAATTGCTCTCTTAAAGGGAGTGGTTTATCTGGAAAACGACCCTAAGCTCTGGCAGCATCTCCTTGATCTCCAGGCCAGGATTCGAGACTATGTTGTCGTCATGGGGCTCGCCCTGATGCTGGATGAGGCCGAGGGCTGCGCCTGGCTCCATACCCTGCCCGCCGAGGAGGGCGCCGCTCCTTTGCCCCGCCTGGTGGGGCGCCGCCAGCTTTCTTATCCCGTCAGTCTCCTCATTGCCCTTCTGCGGCGCAAACTGACCGAAAATGATGCATTGGGCGGAGACAGCCGCCTGATTATCAACCGAGATGATATCATTGAGATGGCCCGCACCTTCCTGCCGGAAGGGAGCAACGAGGCCAGACTGGTGGATCGGATCGACGCCCATATCAACAAGGTGGTTGAACTTGGGTTTATCCGGCGCTTGCGGGGCCAGGAGAATGTTTTCGAGGTGCACCGAATTATGAAGGCCTTTATCGATGCCCAATGGCTCAGTGAATTTGATGCCCGGCTTAAGGAATACCGGCGCAATTTCCAGGATAATACAGATACTCCGGCCCCGGAGGACCAGACCGATGCTTCTTGATTTTGCCGCCTCCGACGACCTGGCCGGGTTCCGCCTTCAGCGACTGGAGATTTATAATTGGGGCACCTTTCACAACCGGGTTTGGACCATGAATCTTGACGGCGAGAATGGTCTCCTGACCGGTGATATCGGTTCCGGAAAATCCACTATTGTCGATGCAGTCACCACCCTGCTGGTGCCGCCCCAGCGTATCGCCTATAACAAGGCCGCCGGGGCCGACAGCCGAGAACGCAGCCTGCGCTCCTATGTTCTGGGCTATTATAAGACAGAGCGCAGCGAGAGCGGTCAGGCTTCAAAACCTGTGGCTCTGCGTGACCATAACTGTTATTCGGTGATCCTGGCCGTCTTCACCAACAGCGGTTACGGGCAGGTGCTTACCCTGGCCCAAGTCTTCTGGCATAAGGATCTCCAGGGCCAGCCAGCCCGTTTTTATCTCACCGCATCCCAGCCCATGAGTATCAAGGAAGATTTTGCCGATTTTGGCCAGGATATCAGCAAACTGCGCAAACGCCTGCGCGCCACGCCCAAGGTTGATATCTACGACAGCTTCCCACCCTACGCCGGAATGTTTCGCCGCCGCTTTGGGATTGACAACGATCAGGCCCTGGATCTTTTTCACCAGACCGTCTCCATGAAATCGGTGGGCAACCTCACCACCTTTGTCCGCACCCACATGCTGGAGGCCTCCGATACCCAACCCAGAATCAAGGCCTTGCTG
>CBDVDF010000099.1:0-6196 GCA_965372675.1 uncultured Desulfobacterales bacterium | reverse complement strand
CCCTCTACTGGGCCCAGGCTCTGGCCGCCCAGGATAGCGATAAAGAGATGCAGACCCGCATGGCCCCGGTGGCCAAGGCCCTGGCCGATAACGAGGCCAAGATCCTTGACGAGATGCTGGCCGCCCAAGGCAGACCGGTCGATGTCGACGGCTATTTCCAGCCGAACCTGGCAAAGATAACCCAAGCCATGCGGCCCAGTTCAACCTACAATGCGATAATTGACGCGATCTAGTTTTATCTGAAATTCAGACCATATTAAGCCGCAGCGAGAAATCGCTGCGGCTTTTTTTATTCTCTCCCCAGACTTATTATTCTTCCCTGTTTGACATCAACGCCCCCTATTCCCTAGACTGAAGTTAAAAGCCATGCTTAACAGTAGACTTCAGGGAGCTGAGGCAGGTCCGGGTCTTATGAAATTATCGCGCAACTATCTGCATACTGGTTATTTAAAGTCCGGGGCAGCATTCATAACCCTCGCCCTGGGTCTGAATTTATTGTTGCTGACCGGCACGACGATCGCTCAACCGTTAAATAACAATAGAGCCGAGATGAAATCTACCCTGGAAAATCGCCTCCAACAACACGTCCGGGTCCTCGCCGGTGAGATTGGTGAAAGGAATGTCTGGCACCCGGAGCAACTTGGATCGGCTGCGAACTATATCGCCGAGATCTGGACCGGTCAGGGTTACCAGGTCAGCAGGCAGGAGTTTTCCGAAGGTGATCTTACCGTCTGCAACCTGGAGATCGAACTACGGGGTGAGCGGCAGCCAGAGGAGATTATCGTCATCGGCGCCCATTACGACTCCGTCCGGGGCAGCCCGGGTGCCAATGACAATGGTTCCGGGGTTGCCGCTATGCTCGAACTCTCGCGCTTGTTTATCGATCATAAGCCGGGAAAAACGATTCGTTTTGTCGCCTTCGTCAATGAAGAACCGCCGTTTTTCCTCTCCCGCAAAATGGGCAGCCGGGTCTATGCCAGCAGATCCCGTAAAAATAAGGAGCAGATCATCGCCATGTTCTCCCTGGAGACCATCGGTTACTACTCGGAAACAGCCGACAGCCAGAAATACCCTTTTCCCCTGAACTTTTTTTACCCTGACACGGCCGACTTCATCGCCTTTGTCAGTAACTTGCGCTATCGCAATTTAATGAAGAAAAGCCTCGCCTCTTTCCGGAAACACAGTGAATTACCGGCCCAGGGGGTTGCCGCCCCGCTCTGGTTGACCGGAGTGGGATGGTCTGACCACTGGTCCTTCTGGCGGGAAGGCTACCCGGCAATTATGGTTACCGACACCGCTTTTTTCAGGTACGATTATTACCATACAGCCTCGGACACTCCTGAAAAACTTGTCTATGACAAGATGGCAAAAGTGGTGGCGGGCTTCTATAAAGTTGCAAAGGAATTAGCTGACTCGAGCCCGGAAAAATCTGAACCATGAAACGCACCGTTAAAACCGAAAAAGTCCCGATCAAACTCTGGCTGGACAATGTTGAACCGGAGACCATGCAGCAGGCCAGAAACCTTGCCAACCTGCCATTCGTGGTCAGGCACGTGGCCCTGATGCCGGATGCCCATCTTGGTTACGGGATGCCGATCGGCGGGGTTATGGCTACCGAAGGGGTCGTAGTCCCCAACGCGGTGGGGGTGGATATCGGCTGCGGGATGTGTGCGGTCAAAACCTCGCTGAGCAGTATTTCGACCGCGGATCTCAAGCGGATCCTGACTGAGATCAGAAGAAGCGTCCCTCTGGGCTTCAAGCATCATAAACAGGCCCAGAACCCCAGGCTGATGCCGAAGATCGACAAAGAGCAATTCGCCTCGATGAAAATTGTGCCCCGGGAATATAAAAGCGCCCTGACCCAGATCGGCACGCTCGGCGGCGGCAATCACTTTATCGAGATCCAGAAAGGCAACGACGGCCATATCTGGCTGATGATCCACTCCGGCAGCCGTAATATCGGTTTCAAGGTCGCAAACCATTATAACCGGCTGGCCGCGGAACTGAACCGGAAGTGGGGCTCGAAGATCCCCTCAAAATGGCAGCTCGCCTTCCTGCCGGTCGACAAAATGGTCGGCCAGCTCTATCTGCTCGAAATGAAGTACTGCGTCGATTTCGCCCTTGCCAATCGCCTGCTGATGATGGAAAGGCTCAAGGAGGCCGTCCAGATGGTCTCTTCGCCGGTATATTTTGAGCCCGAGATCAACATCGCCCATAACTATGCCGCCCGTGAAAAGCATTTCGGCCAAGAGGTCTTCGTCCACCGCAAGGGTGCCACCAGGGCCCAGGAGGGAGAGATCGGTATCATCCCCGGCTCACAGGGAACCCCCAGTTACCTGATCAGGGGCAAGGGCAACCCGGAAAGCTTTGCCTCCTGCGCCCACGGCGCCGGCCGAAAGATGGGCCGCAAACAGGCCCAGCGCCAGCTTGATCTGGAAACAGAAAAAAAACGCCTTGAAGACCAGGGGATACTCCACTCCATTCGTCACAGCAAAGATCTGGATGAAGCGGCCGGTGCCTACAAGGACATTGACGAAGTCATCGACAACCAGCTCGATCTCGTAGAGGTACTGGTAGAATTACGGCCGTTGGCAGTAATCAAGGGATAGCTGCACCAGATAGGGTAATAGCGGTGGTTATTATGTATCGTTTCCCGGTTAGCCCGGATATTTATTTTAAATATCTTTTGAGATCTCTGTAATAATTCTCATGCGGGCCCAGCATAATGAGTTCTAAAGCCGTTTCGGTGAATCTGTATGACAGGAGATGCTGATTAGATTTGATTTTGAACTTGTGGATACATATGCCACGTAAATCGCCCTTCTTTTCAATTCCGCTTGCAGGGTCACTGATGATCTTTTTGATTTCTTTATCTAATGTAGCCTTTTCTGATTTGTTAAATTTTCTAACTTTTTGAGCGAATGACCTCGATTGGTAGATTTTCATTATGATTAACCAAAAGTATATTCAGTTTTTTCACCGTGCTCCAGCTCCTGGATGCCAATAAAGATCTCTTTGATGAGGTCGTAAGTTAAGTCCGGGTTTTCTTCCACACATTTCCCAATACGTGCCCAGTGCTCAATTTGTCCGGTTATAGACCTGTGGTCTACTTTGCTGTATTTTTTTGCCTCAGCCAGGAGACTTTCAGAAATTCTTACTGCGGTTGCCATTTTATTGCCTCCATTACATTTAATTCGATCTGAATACATTTTAATTCATAATATAGCAATTTGCAATGCGGTGTTTTTTAGAGAAGGATCAGGTTAACCAGAGCGCGCAATGAACTTGCCGCGTAGGAAATTAGGGAAGTGCCCCTAATTTCCTACTACCATAAACATCATTATAGGTTTCCTTTTCGGATCTATATTTGCTTTTTTGGCCTTAAAATCGTCAATATAGCCAGAAAAAAGGCCTGTTTTTAACATTAGTTCTTAATAATTTCAGCTAGTTAGCGTGGCCCGACCCCGATCTACTCCCGATCTACAGTTTTACACATAGGAGTAATCTTTACTCGTTAAAGGCTGGTGGTAATTACTGATCAGCTGCAATTCATTGTCAATCTATTAGGGAGATATGTTGACCCACGTGTACTTATGATAAACAGTAGACATCTTCAGTTTTAAGGATGGCTGCTAACTTAAGATTTCTTGCCAAATCCTACACACATCAGGCAGTTCAAAAAGTTATGATGTCTATTGAACACCATAAGTCTGGCCAGATTTATGATACATGTGGGACATGTTAAATATCATTTGCTCTCATAGACACCTCCATTCCTAAATGTTAGCATATTTGGTGCTTATTAAAACGAGGCAAGTCCAGCTGCTGTGCCTCAGGATGGAGCCCACATCAATGAAAAAAGCTTTTATATTTCTCATTCTCTTTCTTATATTTAATCCTGAATTTTGCCAGGCGGCTGCCCCATTGCCGATCAATCATCTTACAAAAATCATTGCCAGACTGGAGGGTATGCGGCAGGAATCGCTAGTTGGGATCGAAAGGTCCGAAGCGACGATGCTTAGAGCCGAGACAATTGTAACTTTGGCGAGGGAAAAGGGACAGAAAGAAGCAGAGGCTGTCGCCCGAAAAGCATTAAAGTCTGCCACGGAAGGCCGACAACAACATCTATCCAACAAATCCATGATTGAAGTAGAACTCGGCAACCTTTATTCTCTGCGGGGCAGGGAAGGCGAATTGCAGCAGGCGGAACAACGTCTCACCGAACTCAGGGATGATGTCGGGGCGATGCAACTCGCTCTGAAATTGTATCGAGATGGCCTGTTGCAGAACATGTCCTCTCTGGATCGGCGAGCCCATGAGGTCGGGGCGATGAGCGACAAGATCCTGATGGAGGGTATTGATTATCTGCGCGATAGCGCCACGCTCGGTTTTTTGAAGTCTAATTTTAAATTCAGCGGCAAAAGCCAGTACAAAAAATAC
Organism: uncultured Desulfobacterales bacterium; assembly: GCA_965372675.1. Taxonomy (GTDB): domain Bacteria; phylum Desulfobacterota; class Desulfobulbia; order Desulfobulbales; family JAGXFP01; genus JAGXFP01. The sequence goes on along the minus strand of CBDVDF010000099.1, from coordinate 1,756 downwards.
GAAGATTTTATAGAATTGGTCGAACAACTCAAAACCGAAAAAGACATCCTGTCCTGGCTTGACGAATCATCTACAGGCACAACAAAGCTGATCGAGGGCGCAGACCTTCTGGCCGGATCAGTCATCCCCCAATGGGATCATGTGAAGATGAATTTCAGGGCCTGGTCAACCGTTGCCGAGGAGTGCGTTGCCTGGCGGGATATCAACCGATACAATCGGGAAACGGATGACTATTCCAGAAAGGTGAAAGCCATTTCTCTTCGAATGAAGACAAAGGTTAAAGAGATTAATTGCCTTAAGCAGTGCATGGCTGAATCGATCATCGGCTGTACTCAAAAATGCTCTCGATGATCAACTGAACAATTTGTGATAGAAGGGATTTAATTATGAACAGGGCAATCACTACAGGGGCCTTACTCGTTGGGTTGATGTTGGCTTTTGCACCGGCTGACGCTTGCCAGCTCCAATATACTGGAAAAGCTGCCAGCATGTTCGGAAGCACCCCTAGAGGATCTTTCAGCGGTCTTAATGCGTGTAATAACTATCGAAACTCCAGACCCGCATTCGAAAGCAATAATTCGCATTGTGTCGGCTGCAGCAATTCGTCATCAAGTGGTGGTTACAGAAATTCCAATGATTTTGCCATGCAGATGTTTGGAAATATGTTTGGGAGTATGTTGGAAGGCATATTAAACCCTCCCCAGCAGGACACTTCTTATCAGCAACAGCAACTTCTGAATCAGCAAATAGAAAAACAAAAGCAGGCAGCGCTGAAAAAACAAGCGGAGGAGCGGTTGAAGGCGCTCAAGAAGGAAGAGGAATTAAGGAAAACGCAGGAAGAAGCCCAGAGGAAAGATCAGGGAGGGAGGGCACTTGCCAAGATGATGAACATTGACGGCAGTCCTCGAAAAAACACTAAGGCCACGCTTACACCTTTCAAATGGGATACTCCTAAACTCGAAGCCAAACCCATAGGGACAGGAAAATATGATACCTCAGGATACACCTCGTGGCAGAGAATGATCTGTGCCGCCCACTTTTCGAGTAAAGCACTTGAAGTGTCCAGGGGCGGAGATGCCGAAGGAGCTGTGTTTATGAATTCCCAGTCCGACAAAGTTACCGCTGGAGAGATGACCGATGTGGAGTGTCAGATGTCTGGATTGCAGCAGCTCGCCGATGTCCAGCGCCAGAATTTCAAAGAAAATATCAGCCTTACAAAGATGGTAAAGCTTGTGCCAATAATTCAGGAGAAGGTCAAACATCTCCAGCAGGTTGAAATGAATCTCCATGAGGCGCAAGAAGAGAAAAAAGAGGCGGAAATAAAGCTGGAGGAGGCCGAAGTGAAGGTTGAGGAGGCAAAGACGCAGGCTGAAAGCGCCCAAACTCCAGAGGAAGTGGCCCAAGCCGATGACCTTCTTCAGTTGGCTCTTGCCCTCCAGGATGAGGGAACAGCCCAGCTTGAGGAGGCGAATCAAGCAGAAGAGGAATATGCGCTACTAAAGGAAAAGGGCTTGAGTGATTTGAGGGATCTGAAAGAAAAGCTAACAGGTGGTTTAGCGCACGAATAGAAAAAGATATATGGCTCCCTCCCCATGAGGGGAAATTCCACTATCTGTGACTTCTGGCCCTAATAATGGTTAAATCTATGTACGCTTGAGAAACAGGAGGTCTTGTCATGAGAAAGTTGATTTTAGTCTGCTCTTCAATAATTTTCATTTTGTCTGGTTGTGTATCTAATATTTATCTGGATGGGAAA
>CBDVDF010000098.1:0-6200 GCA_965372675.1 uncultured Desulfobacterales bacterium | reverse complement strand
GTTCTGCTGCAACTGTTGGTTGGCTTCTCTGACTTGCTCAAGGTCTTTTCCCTGCCGATAATATTTCCAGGCCCCCCATGGTGAAAAAACGGTCCAGATGACAAAAATAATGACAACCAGCCAACCGAGTTTGAGCAGCTTCCTTTTTTCACTTTCAGTTGACAGGGTAATCACTTGTTGTCGGGACCTGGTTATGGTTGGATATATCAGATTACAAAACGGCTGTTGAGGTGATTTTAATATCACACCTGAATCTTGCATAGTTAATTTTAAAAAAGAAAATCAGACGCTAAAAACTGTCGGGTGCACTGATTGGAGGACGATATGGAGCAAGGAGATGAGCCGCGGGTCCGACCAGCGGTCTACCTGGTCAGCAGTTGTCTTGTCGGGCTGCTATGCCGTTATGACGGAGCCAGTAAACCTTCCGAGGCCTGTCGCCGGGAACTGGCAGGCAAGATCTGGATCCCGGTCTGTCCGGAACAGTTGGGAGGATTGCCTACTCCCCGGACCCCGGCTGAACTGGTCGATGGTCAGGGAGGTGCTGTCCTGGCCGGAACGGCCCGGGTCGTTGATCGTGACGGGGTTGAGGTAACAGAGCAATTTTTACGCGGGGCCCGACAGGTTCTGGAGATCGCCGAACTCCAGCAGGTTGCCGGTGCTTACCTGAAAAGCGGTAGCCCTTCCTGTGGCTCAGGAAAGGTTCTCGGGGTTACGGCGGCGCTCTTAAAAAGCAGGGGGATTCCGGTGCAGGAATTCTAGGTCGGGATCGTTGTCAAAAAAAGGAGTCCTGTGGTGATGGATAAAAAACGGCCGGGTCGCTGAAACGACCCGGCCATTTTTTTGTATACCAGTTACATCGGGATGGATTATTTCATGCTCAGGTAGAAATCCGCTTTGGCGATACCATTGTAGATCGAGGTGCCGGGGTTGGCACTGGGGATCTCACTGCGGTATGAAGTGAATAATTTACACTTGCCGGCAACTTCCAGATAGGTGCCGGGGAGGACATAGGTTGCCTCGTTGTTTATAGAAAGTTCCATTCTGTCCCGGATGACTGAGATCTTCTGGCCGTCAGATTCGTAGATGATTATGGTCGCCTTGCTTATTCCCCCGTCGATACCATTGGCGGTACAGTAGACAATGGTATTGCCGTCCACCTGTTTGATCGTCGCCTGGACTTCATTCGCCCCCCAGGCATTAGCAGAAAGAATCGCCATTACCAGAAACGCAACTGCTGAGAATATTAATTTCATCATTCCTTCCCCTCGTCATTTGTTACCCTTGCCTGAAAGAGATCGTCGCATATGATAAAACCATACCGCTATCTCTTTGAAATCAGGCCCTTAATATCAGGTTGCGCAGAAAACAGGAAGAAATGCAAGAAAAAAAGACAGAAAAAGCTAAAAATATTCACAAATTATTTGTGATATCGGTGAGATAATTGAACATGCACAGCGAAACGCATTCCCCGCTGCTTGCTGCGGGGAGCTCAATTATTTCAACTAAAACCTCCTGGAAGATCCATGAATCTTAATGGCTGTGCTGGGAAAATATCAATAAGAACAACAGGTTGTGTTGGCTGCTGGCAAAGAATGAAAGAGATTAAAGGCGGGTAATATCTGCTGCCGGGATTCTTTCCTATGGGCCAGACAAAGAAATCCCCTGACGGGAGATCCATCAGGGGATTGCGGGTCATCCGGTCATCAGGAGTGGAGTGAACTGATGAACCTCTGTTACTGAATGATCAGCCGCAACCGCAGCAACCGCCACCCTTGGTGTCGCACGCTTCCTTCTTGCAGGTAGAGATGCCCAGCAGGGCATAGGGCGGGCACCAGCCGGTCAGGCCGGTAAGCAATGGCACGAGTCCCAAGTAGGCCCAAGGGGTCTGGGGGCCGATAAATGCCATGGACAATATTATCCCACCAACTATTATTCTGATGATCCTTTCGGTCAAGCCGACGTTCTTTTTCATGATATCCTCCATTCTGCTGATTATAAATTGTTTAGCCAGTAAGCAATTTCGCTATTCTGGTTCTACTATAAGCATTTTCCGGCTGGTTGACTGTGACATTGTCACATTGAAGGGCAGGGCGGCCATCGAAAGGGTTTAAGGCTGGAGATTAAGGAGCTTGATAGAGTTCCGTGACAGCAGGACCATGCCTTTGCGCTCCATGTCCTTGAGGAGACGGCTAACCACTTCGCGGGAAGTGCCAAGATCGTTGGCTATCGTCTGGTGCGAGGCTTTGAGCCGGTTGTTTTCAGATTTTTCGATCAGGTGGTCCTGTAATCTTTCATCCATCCGGTTAAATACCACTTCTTCCAATAAGGTCATTACGCTGGCCAGGCGTTGGCTCAACTGGGTAAAGATGAAATGTTGTATGTTCGGAGTACTCTCCATCAGCTCCCTGAAGTAGCCGGCCGGGATCGACAAGATTTCCAGGTCGGTGAGGGTCACAGCGTTGGCCGGGTAGCTGGTATTGGAAATTATGCAGGAGGCGTTGAGGATACAGGTTTCACCTGGTCCGATCTCGTAAAGGGTGATCTCCCGGCTGCCGGGACTTGCCTTGTAAACCCGGATCTCGCCGGAGAGGATCAGGGCGATGTGCGTACAGCTGTCTCCCTCCCAATAGATCGTCGTATCCCGGGCGATCGAACGGTGGATACTACGGGTCAGGATATTTTCAGCCAGGAGTGGCTCGCTCTTAAAGACCGGAAAGATCTTGGTCAGGTACTCTGGAGAAAGATCGCCCATCTGGCATAGTGCCTCTTATTATTAATGTCGGTTTCCGGTTGCCGTCAGCGTTGGATATAGAAGGAGAATTCTTTCTCAACGTCAGTAATGGGGATTGCAAAGCCGATCCCTTCGGTGTTGGTCAGTATTTTTGTGTTAACCCCTATTACCTGTCCGTGCTGGTCGATCAAAGGCCCGCCGCTATTGCCAGGATTGATCGGTGCATCGGTCTGGATCACGGTCTGACCGTCGTATACCCGGTATCCTGAGATGATCCCGGAAGTAACGGTGTGGCTCAGCCCGGAGGGGTTGCCAATGGTAAAAACTTTTTCCCCCTGCCGCATGGTCAGGGCGCTCTTTGAAGGTTCGATATAGGGAGAGTTGTCGATGAATATGGTCAATAAAGCCAGATCGAAATCCCTGCTCATATTGATGGCTCCGACACTGTACTCAGCTCCGTTAAGTAATATTACTTTAATGTCGGAATAGGAATCTAATGACATCGAGCCGATCTGGCTATCGAGCCTTTCATAAACACCGGTGGCCCTTGCTAAATTCCTTCTGCGGATCTTAACCTGCTTTTTCAGCTGCCGCCGGATCTCCTGTTTTCTGACTTTGGGGAGTTCTTTTTCCAGGTACTTGATACTGTTCTCTTCGAGTTCCAGTTCTTCCTTCAACCTGGTCCGCCTTGCCTCCAGCTGGGCCAATTCGTTTTCATTGACTTCAATTACATGACGGTTAGTAACGATGTGACCATGACTATCAATAAAGAAGCCGGCGCCACTTCCCCAGGGACTTCTGACGAATACCGTAGCATCCCTTGCCTGCCCGATGGCTTTGATCGTGGCCGGCCCGTTAGGTGAACCGGTAAGTTCTGTGGTCTGGGCCGGTCGCTGACTGGAGATCTCGGTTGATCGTTTATACTGTCTGGGGGGGGGCTGGTTTTGCGGTCTTGACAGGGTACCATCTATGCCACCGGTTCCCGTACCGGATGTTAGCCTGCCATTACCCAGCCAGAAACCGATCGCTCCGGTCGCCAGGAGCAGAAATATCCCGGAGGCTACCAGCATCATTGGTCCCCTTTTTTTCTCTGGCCCGGTTGCTGATCCCGCAGATATGATTTCGGCTTCTTCAAGCTTCTTCTGGTGCTTGGCAAATATTATGCCGCATTTCAGACATTCGGTGATGCCGTCTTGTTCTGCACCACATTTTGGGCATTCCATAATTATCCTGTTAACCGATCCTTTTAGTAATCATATAGTTCAAGATAAGCTCTCCGGGAAAGTTTACAATGAAATTCCGGAAATTTTATCACGGCAAAAAAGGAGGGTAGGGAATCCCCCAGATGATATATTTTAATTTGCAGGTATCTTAAGGAAATATTTAAAGGTGTGGTAGATGAAAAAAAGGATAATGGCCGGGACCCTGCTTGTGCTGTTGATCGTTGTACCCTTCTTAGACTGGCGGATTGGCGCGGTTTTATGGATGAGTGCCTGGCTGGTTTTTATCTTGCAGAAGCTTTACTCCAGAGAAGAATGGAATCTTGGCAAAGATAGAGATGATGGGTCGGATGAAGATAATAGCGACGAGTAACTGTTGTGGTCACTTTAGAGGCTGGTTGCCGGTGATATTTCATATAGATTGAAATAGCCATGGGTAAAGGTTCCATGGTTACCGATGGGAAAAAGTCTTACCTCAATATTGATCCGGCCAGCCTCCCAGTCTTCGCCCACTTCGCTGCGCTTCACTTTGATGACCGGGGCCAGATCCATTTTAAAATTGAAGGCGTGAAAAGGTTCCGTCTCGAATTTTTTTACCAGATGATCGTATGGTCCGTTCGAATCAGGACCTTTGATGATAAGACGGAGGGCCCATCTTGAATCGAGTTCTTTATAGTCGAATTCGACCTGTGAAACTGATCTGATGTAGATCCATTCTCCATCAACCTGGTAGGTAATTCTCGAATTGACGATCCTGGCCATGGCAGCCTCCTTGATCCCTTTTTGTCTCCTTATTCACCAATTTATAACTCTTTATACATGAGTGTCCTTATAACAAGCAATGGGGGTATTCATGTAAAACGGCATAGGGTAATCCCCTGTATTGGTGGGGAAAAGAGTGAGTGTTGCCTTTTACCGGCAAGGGGGTAGGTTTGGGAGTACTTCGTGGAGGAGCACGGTCAACTGAAGATGAATACGTAATCGCCATCGTTTATGGATATCTTCAGGCGGCCACCGTGGTTTTCACCGTAGACTTCCCAGCCGGGTTTATGGCCTATTTCTCCCTTCAGACAACAGGGAGAGCAAGCGTTGGCCAGCCGGTTGAACCTGGAGATGACTATGGCTTCCGGGTTGTCATGTTCGGCGATAAGTTGACCGATCCTCTGGGCCTGTTGCTGGCTGAGGGTGTCACCTGAGATATTAACGATTATGTCCTTCACGGTATTTCTTTACAATTGGATATTTTTGGCAGTGATCTTCTTTTTTGCCAGAGTTTTGCTGGCTGCCGCTAAAATTTCCAGGGCCAGATTGTTTTCAGAGAGTTGCTCCGTTTCTTCTCCGAGGATCAATTCGGCTATTTCCAGCGGCGACAGTTCGGCTATCGGTCCGGAGGGCACGTATCCCTGGCTGTCATCCTGGACAAATCTCAAAATACCGGCCTTTGTAAGGTCGTCGAGTACCTCTTGGATGTAGGCGTCAGGCTGTTTCAGGGCCTTGAGCAGGTGGTCTTTTGTGGTTATCGATTTATCATGATAATCGTTGGCGGTGACGGAAACAATGTCATAGGCCAGGCCCAGTCGTTCGATCGGTGTGAGGCGGTGCTTTTGCCAAAGGTAGCGATCCCAGACCTGGACCGCAAAAGAGACCTCCGCGCCGGCCAGAAAGACCATCCAGCTGATATGGATCCACAGCAGGAACAGGGGCAGGGTCGCGAAAGATCCATAAATGGCGTTATAATTTACCACGCCGATCTGCAGTTTGAAGTAGAGGACCTGGATCATCAGCCAGCCGATGCCGCCGATGATGCCGCCGATTATGGCAGCCTTATGGCTGACCCTGGTGTTCGGGAGAAAACTGTAGAAGATCGTGAAGGTTGCCACTATGGCCAGGACCGGCAGCAGGTTTAAAAGCTGAGGGCCGACCCAAGGGAGCCAGTGCTGAAGCATGGATAAGAGCATTTTGCTTTGCAGGATGGCCATCGCCGCCACTCCGAGATTCAGAACCAGCGGCATGATCAGCATCAAGGCGAGGTAGTCCATCATCTTGCGGCCGGCAGAGCGTTTCTGTTTGGTTTGCCAGATCGCGTTCATCGTGTCTTCTATACTGTTCAGTACCGAAAAGACCACAAAGAGCAGAATGAGAATACCGATCGCCCCCAGGGCGGCAAAGTTGGTTTTGTCGACATAGTCGAAGACCAGATCAACGGCCTTGTTCAGGTGGCCGGTAAAAGAAACGGCAGGTGGCGCTTC
>CBDVDF010000097.1:0-6364 GCA_965372675.1 uncultured Desulfobacterales bacterium | reverse complement strand
TGGGCCACGGGCTCCTCGGCCGCCGCCCCCCCTCTGGAAGGTCTCGACCAAACACCTTATTTGACCAATAGGGAAATTTTCTATCTGGACAAACTGCCCGAATCCCTGATCATCCTCGGGGCCGGCCCGATCGCCATTGAAATGGCCCAGGCCTTCAACCGGTTGGGCTCAAAGGTTACGGTCCTGCAACGCAACACCCAAATCCTCAGTAAAGAAGACCAGGACCTGGCCGATATGGTCATGAAGGTCCTTGAAAATGAAGGCGTCACCTTCCACCTGGGCTGCAAACTCCTGCGGGCAAAAAATGCTGCAACCTCCAGAGAAGTCTCTATTGAAACGGCAACCGGCGAAACTCTGACCGTTACCGGCCAAGAAATTCTGGTCGCCCTGGGTCGTTCGGTAAATACGGCCGGCCTTGGCCTTGAAAATATCGGGGTGGATTTCGATCGAAAAGGCATCAAGGTCGATCGGCGACTCCGCACCAGCCAGAAGAATATCTACGCGGCCGGCGACGTGATCGGTGGCTATCAGTTTACCCATGCCGCCGGTTACGAGGGCGGGATCGTGGTCAGCAATGCCATTTTCCATCTTCCCCGCAAAGTCAATTACACCTGGATGCCTTGGTGTACCTATACCGGGCCGGAGCTTGCCAGCATCGGCCTCAATGAAAAAATGGCCAAAGCTGCTGGCCTGGAATACAGATCATGGGAAGAAAACTTTGCCGATAATGACCGGGGTCTGGCCGAAGGAGAAGAGACCGGCAAGATCAAGCTTCTTTTAAGTAGAAAAGGGAAACCGCTGGGGGTGCAGATCCTCGGCCTCCATGCTGGCGAACTGCTGGGCGAATGGGTCGCCGCTTTGAATGGCGGCCTCAAGTTGTCCGGCCTGGCCGGGTCGATCCATCCCTACCCGACCCTGTCCGAGATCAACAAGAGAGTAGTCGGCGCAACCTTTACCGAAAAAATATTTTCAGACAAGGTCAGAAAGATCCTTAAATTCTTCTTCCGTTATCAGGGTCGTGCCTGCGAACCGGAAGAGTTCAAATAATTACTATCAGCCGAAGACAACCAGGGGAGATCATGAAAAAGACGCACATCAGAGTACTTCGATCCATATTGATCACCTGCCTTTTCCTGGCCCTGGCCTGCCCGGCCCTTGGCGATGATTTTAATTATGATCTGTTGCAGAATCTTCTCGATCAGCACCTGAGGCCAGATCAGGAAGCCAGAGGCTTCCACCTGGCCTTGCTGGATTACCGGGCTATCTCTAAGGAAAACTCCTTACCTGATTCAAATTACCAGCAGCTGCTGGCGCAATTTTCAGCCTTCGATCCGACCAGATTAAGTTCCAGAGATGAAAAATTAGCCTTCTGGATCAATGCCTACAATCTTGGCGCCATAAAGATGGTCATCGACCATTTCCCGGTTAACAGTATCAGGAGCCGCAAGATAAACTTCCTGAAAAACCCCTGGAACAAAAAAGTGCTCGCCATCGGCAGCAAAAGCTACTCACTGGGCCAGATCGAACATGACATCCTGCTTGACGAACTGGCCGAACCAATGGCTCATTTCGCCATCGTTTGCGCCTCATTCAGCTGCCCTGACCTCAGCCCGACCGTCTATGTAGCAGAGAACCTGAAAGAGCAACTGGACAGACAGGCTTCGCTGTTCATTAACGACCCCAGAAAAGGTCTGAACTTTGATCGGGAAAACAAGAAGATATATTTCTCCCAGATCTTCAAATTCGACAAAAAAACCTTCCCGGACGGAGCCCGCTCGGCCCTGCATCTTATTGCGCCATTTCTTGCCAGGCAAGATCGCATTTACCTGCTAAGTGAGTCTTACAAGATCAAATACCTTGAATATGACTGGGAGCTGAATATCACCGAGAAAACCGACTGACAGCGGGTCGGCAGGAGAGTGAAAAGTTACCAAGTGCCCCCCCAAGGGGGGGATTAAACAGAACCCCTTGAGGGTAAAAATCATGGTGGTTACTATTCAAAAAGATCTCTCTCTTCGTTCGAGATGACAGCCCAGAACTTTCCCTCGCATCTTTCATCTTTCAACTTTTCACTTTTCACTGTTCTTTTTCCTTCCCGATAAGATAAAGCAGGTTGTTTCTGGCTTCCTCGAAACCTGGCTCAAGCCGCAAGGCCTCCCGAAAATGTTTCTTGGCGGCCGCAAGATCTCCCTGCCGGGCATAAGTCATGGCCAGATTATTGTGGGTCAGGGGATCATTAGGGCTGATCCGCAAAGCCTCAATGAAATGTTCTATTGATTCATCCAATCGACCATGCATCGCCAGGATTATGCCCATATTGTTGTGAACATCTGGATCAACATCGGAAGGCAGATGCTTGTGAGCTGCTTCAAGGTGGAGCAGGGCTTCTTTGCCCCGGCCCTGTCTGCCAAGCGAGCTACCAAGGTTGTAGAGGGCATCGGGGTTGGCGGGGTCGAACTTCAGAACACTTCTGTAGGCCTGTACCGCCTCTTTCACTTCCCCGACCTTTTCCAGGGCCAGCCCCAGGTTGTTATAGGCATCGGCAAACATGGCGTTCTGCTCTATGGCCTGACGATAATAGCCCATTGCCTCCTCGATTCTGCCCTCTTTCTCAAGGGCCTGACCGAGGTTATTGTGGATACGGATCTCGGTCGGACACTTTTCCAGACAGTCAAGCCAGAAAGCCACCTTGTTCTCCCAAACCTGGTTCCGCTGATAAGTCCAGGAAGATAACAATACAAAGACGGCCACCAGCAAAACTCTTTTCAGCCATACCACCCTCAAAAACCGGTCAGCGATCAGGACAGCCAGCAAGGTCAGAAAGGTCGAAGGAAGATAGGTCCGATGCTCAAAAATGATCTCCAGGCCGATCACCGACGATTCCAGGACCAGATTGCCCAGGAACCAGAGAAGACAGAAAGAATAGAGACGATAGCGCTTGGCCAGACGAAGTATTATAGCAACCAACAGCAGCAAAAAAAGCAGCGAGCCAAGGGTGGTCAGGGGCTCTAAAAAAGAGCTGGACAAGGGGAAGTCATGCAGCAGGGTCAAGCGCTCTGGGTAAGGCCAGAGGAAGAGAGAAACATAAAAGACCACCACCCGCAACTCGGTCAGCAATCTTTGCTCCATGGTGAAATCACGGTGCGAATAAGCGGCGAAGATAAAGTCCAGCAGGCCCGCGCCGGGATTAAAGATCGCCCAGATCAACAACAGCATCAGTCCGGAACCAAAACCAATCGCCAGACTGGTGGCGTTGACCTTGAACCAGCGGCGGTCCAGATCCTGGAAAAAAAACCATTCGTAGATCCAGATCATGAACGGCAGGGTTAAGGCGATCTCCTTGGAGCCAAGCGCCAGCAAGCCGCTAACCAGACAACCGGCAAACATTCTCCTCTTCCGTTTAGCCACCGGGCACAGTCGCCCCTTTATATAGAGGAGCATGGCCAGAAGGTAGAACATCGCCGCCAGGCTGTTCATCCTCTGGACGATATAGGTGACCGATTGAATGTGCAGGGGGTGGACCAGCCAGAGAAGCGCCGTGACATAGGCCAGGATATGGACCTTGTCCCGCGGAATTGAAGCCGCCGGCATCCGCAAGGTCAGGAGAAGTAACTGGAACAACAGCAGTCCGTTCAGCCCGTGGATCAGAATATTGACCAATCGGTAAAGAGTGGGATTGTATTCACCAAAAAGGTAGTTGAAGGCGAAGGAGAGGTTGGCCACCGGCCTGTTTCTGGAATAAGAATCGGTGACCGCTCTTTTAAGACCGGCCAGGTTGAATTCTTCAAGCCGGATATGAGGGTTCTCGGTGATATTAGTGGTGTCGTCGAAATAAAAGGGATGGTCAAGGGTCTCGGCATAAATGACCAGCAGCAGGATCGGCAGGATAAAAAGAGCCGCTTTTCGCCACGGAGTCAGCCTGTAGGTGCTCTGGGGCAAAGCTTCTTCTGGTAGCCGGGTTACTGCAGGAGCAGATGCCAGCGATCCGGATCTTTTTTTGCGACCTTTCCCTGCCACCCTCCCCCCCCTGCCCATAGATAAATAATCTCGACTGCGACGATTGCCGATTATCTATCGGGGCAACCATATTCCAGCCAAGTATAAAAAGAAATCAGTTAACATCAAGCAAAACAACGATCACACCTCCGCGTTCCAAGCCAAGGCAACCTTTGTTTAAAAGGCTCGTGCCCTCTCCACTCTGTTATTGGTAATTTGTTTTAAAAAGAGTATTATATCTGCTTGGCTTCAGACAGGTTCCCCTATTTGTCGAGTATAACTTTTCCAGCCGGTTTCTCAGAAAAATGGAATTTACCATGAGCAGTCAGCTCGACAAATATCTACGGAAATTCTCCAACCTCAAAACAGAGGAAGATCAGGATCTGTGGCCGGCATCAACCTTTTTTCGGGCCCCACATAAGCCACTGCTCCTGATGTCGATCATTGACCTGGTTGCCCACGGTTCACTGGCAATAAACTTCGTTGAACCCACCTTTGAACTCATAGAGACCTTCAATAGTTACTGGGCGACTATCACCACCCTGCCACCCGATTGTAAACTGGCCGAAAGTTTTCTTGACCTTGAAGAAGAAGGGTTCTGGAGAGCAAAACCAGTACCGGGCAAAAAGATCACCGAGGCGGTTGATAAGCTGAAGAAGCTGCACGACAACTATCTAGGCGCCGATCTGGCTAAAAGCCTTTTTTTACTACTGATCAAAGAAGGCTCCAGAAAAAAACTCCGCGAAACCCTGATCAAGACATATTTTGTCAAAGAGCTGCATGACGAGCTGATAGATGTAGCCCTGATCAACCATGGCGCTGCCCTTTACAGCAAACAGCTGCAAAGTGGCGATGCGACCGCCAGATTAAAAACCGGTCGAGGCGTGGCAATCAACAACAGGCTCGGCCAACAGGGTTTTCGTAAGGCTATCCTCGAACTATACAGCCATCGCTGCTCGATCTGCGGCCTCAAGCTGATATCTCCCGAAGGAAAGACCGTCGTCGATGCCATCCATATCATCCCCAAAGAGATCAGCCGGGACGACCACCCGAAGAACGGCCTGTGCTTATGTGGGACCTGTGGATGGGCCTTTGTAAACGGGTTTATGTCGATCGGCAAAAAATATGAAGTGCTGGTCTCGGCCCAGGCAAGATTGAACGGCAATCTGCCGGCTCACCTGCTGATCCTCCCCGACCGGATCATTTCCAAGCCAAAGCAGAAGTCATTATGGCCCAGCCACAAAAACTTGAAATGGCACCGGGAAAACATCTATAAAAAATGACTGCCATGTCCGAATCGAGCCCCTTTACACATCAATAATGAGCACCCCTTTCACTTCCAACACATAACAAGTTTATTATAACTTGCTGTTAATACATAAAAAACGCTTGATTTTGCCCAATAATGACTATAATAAAGAGTAGGGATGTAATCTGGTTTATTGCAGGAGATTTACCGAACGGCTTTTAGCAACAATATAAAACACGGATCAAGGTTAGCTTTAAATGACAGAAAAAAAAGACGCATGGGGCCATATCCCCTCGTTAGACCTGGAAATGGATAACGAGTATGAGGATAAGGTTAAATCCAAAGAAGGCCGGCGGCATCACAGAACAGACATCAAAACCCTGAAGGATGTCTTGCACGGTGACATTGCTTCTCTGCCGATCAGGGTCGCTACAGCCGGGAAAGGGGTCTTTGACGGCATGATCCTTGATCTCAGTGAAAGCGGCTGCCGGATCGCCGTCCCCAAAAAACTCAGTAAGGGAGAGCTCACCAAGGTAGGATTCATCATCAATGAACGGACCGTTGTTTCCAAAGCAATAACCAGATGGGTCGAGCCTAAAGATTACGGATGTTCTGCCGGCCTGGAATTCCACGGCATGCCCTCGGAACTCAAAGAGTTCATCAGCACCATAAGTTCCGCATCCCTGTTCAGCAAGATCGGCACGATAAAGTAACCAAACCTTCTTCAATTATCAAAAAAGGGCTGCCAGGATTTCCGGACAGCCCTTTTTTAATATAGTAAACCGGTTCCGACGGTCAGGCGTTACGATGCCTGTAATAGAGACAGTGCTTACAGAAGACCATTTTATCTTCGAAGGGATCCCCCATAAGTTGCTTGCCGTCGATGCAGTTGTTCAAAGTCCCTGAGACTTCCCAACATTCACGCTCCTCACCTTCTTCAAGCATGGGGCACGTAGACCTCTTGCACCCAAAAAAATCGTAACATTTCTGCTTCATGCTGTTTTTCCCACCCCGGTATATCAAGAATCAATCTTAAAGAAGGTAACATATAGGACTGTTAATAATAAATGGGGGAATTCCCCCATTCAAGATAAGGGAAAACCCCCATAACAGAAATAC
>CBDVDF010000096.1:0-6456 GCA_965372675.1 uncultured Desulfobacterales bacterium | reverse complement strand
CAAGGCAATATCTTTTCGATCAAAATCGATAGGACTGTTTTATATTAAATGAACAAAAAGTAAATATTTTTTTTGATATCAGCAGGTTATCTTCGTATATAATACTAAGAGACGAATATTCAATAAAAAAACATAATAATTACAAATCGTTATGAAATATTTTGCCCGTAGCTGTTTCTTTTTGTGTCAAGAAGACCAAAGCGTTTAGACTTTTGAAATTTTCGGGCTAGTTATTTTCCTGGTTTCCTGTTAAAAAAATTCTCTGCTGAAGTGCCGGCCAGTAAGGCAGATCCTGTTGTTGTCTGGTCCGCTACAGTGGTTCAATATTTAGCACAAAAAAGAAAATCAGGAAAACGATGGCCTTAATAGTACAGAAATTTGGTGGCACCTCAGTTGCCAATCCGGAAAAAATCAGGAACGTTGCCCGCCGGGTCATCAAGAAGGCGGCTGAAGGTAACAAAATGGTCGTAGTACTTTCGGCCATGGCCGGAGAGACCAACCGTTTTGTCGATCTTGCCAGTCAGATGCAGAAGATCCCGGACAGTCGGGAAATGGATGTTCTGCTCTCCAGCGGTGAGCAGGTAACAGTCGCTCTTTTCGCAATGGCGGTTAAGGACGAAGGAGAGGAGGCGGTATCCCTGCTCGGTGATCAGGTAAGGATCCTCACCGATCAGATGCACAGCAAGGCCCGGATCAGGGAAGTTGACGCGACCCTGATCAATAGTCATCTCGATGCCGGCAGGATAGTCGTGGTGGCGGGGTTTCAGGGAGTTACCGAGGAGGGGGATATTACCACCCTCGGTCGGGGGGGGTCTGATACCACTGCCGTTGCCCTGGCTGCAGCCCTGCAGGCCGATCAGTGTGAGATATTCACCGATGTTGAAGGGGTTTATACTACCGATCCCAACATCTGTGCAACGGCCCGTAAGATCGACCGGATCAGCTATGATGAGATGCTGGAACTGGCAAGTCTCGGAGCCAAAGTACTGGATATCAGGTCGGTTAGCCTGGCTAAACGCTTTAAAGTTCCGGTGCATGTCCGTTCAACTTTTACAGAAACAGAAGGAACCTGGGTTGTAGAGGAGGATGAAACGATGGAATCTATGCTGGTCTCCGGCGTGGCCTATAATAAGAATGAAGCAAGAATAACCGTAGCCAAGGTGCCGGATACCCCGGGTACTGCTTCGAAACTGTTCACCCCGATCTCCGATGCCGGGATCGTCGTTGATATGATCATTCAGAACACCAGAGCTGGTGATCTGACCGATATGACCTTTACGGTACCCCGGTCCGACTACGACAGGGCCATGCAGATAGTCAACGAGGTTGCCGAAGATATCAAGGCCGGCTCGGTCAGTGGTTCTGAGGACATTGCCAAGATCTCGATAGTCGGGGTGGGGATGCGCAACCATTCCGGGATCGCCACCACCATGTTCAACGTGTTGGCCCGGGAAGGGGTCAACATCCTGATGATCAGCACCTCGGAGATCAAGGTCTCCTGTGTGATCGAGGAAAAATATACCGAACTTGCGGTGCGCTCCCTCCATGATGCTTTTGAGATGGACAAGGAAAACCTGCCGTTTGAGGAAACAATCTAAGCTATAGAGATATTCATTATGTCAGATCTGGTAATCTACGATACAACCCTGCGTGACGGTACTCAGGCCGCCAATTTCAATCTTTCCACCGACGACAAGATCAGGATCACCCTGAAACTTGATGAACTGGGGATCGACTTTATTGAAGGCGGTTGGCCGGGAGCCAATCCCGTCACTACCGAATACTTTAACGAGATCAAGAAACATACCCTTAAGCACAGTAAACTGACGGCTTTCGGCAGTACCAGAAATTTCAAGAACCGGCCGGAAGACGATGACAATCTCCAGGCCCTGATCGCGGCTGGTACCCCGGGGATCACCATCTTCGGCAAGAGCTGGAAGGTTCATGTCCGCGAGGCGCTGCAGATCGGTCTCGAAGATAACCTGACCATTATCGAAGACTCACTTCGCTATCTCCGCCCCCATGTCGAGCATCTCTTCTATGATGCCGAGCATTTCTTTGACGGCTGCAAGGATGATCGTGATTACGCTATGGCGACTCTCAATCGTGCGGTCGAGGCCGAGGCCGAATGCCTGGTGCTCTGCGATACCAACGGCGGCACCCTGCCGATGGAGGTCTCCGAGATCGTCGGGGCAGTCCGGGACTATTTCAAGAATAGCGATAAACCGGTTGATATCGGTATCCACGCCCATAACGACAGTGAATCTGCGGTAGCCAATTCACTTATTGCCGTATCGATGGGCGCCTGCCATGTGCAGGGAACCATGAACGGGGTCGGTGAAAGATGCGGCAATGCCAACCTGACCACGATCATGGCCGCCCTGGCCCTGAAAATGGGTCGTGATTTTAATGCGGCCGCCAATCTGAGCAAACTGACTGAAACCTCCCGTTATGTCACCGAACTGGCCAATATGGCCCATAACATGTATCAGCCGTATGTCGGTGAGGCGGCTTTCGCCCACAAGGGCGGGATCCATGTCAGTGCGGTCAAGAAAAACCCGATCACCTATGAACATATTGAGCCGGAAAAGGTTGGTAACAGCCGCCGGATCCTGATCTCCGACCAGTCGGGGCGCAGCAATGTTCTCCACAAGGCCAAGCAGTTCGGTATCGATCTTGATAGCAGTGATCCGGTGATCACCAGCATTCTTACCCAGTTGAAAGACCTGGAGAAGCAGGGTTACCAGTACGAGGGGGCTGAGGCTTCATTTGAACTTTTGATGCGCAAGGCGCTTGGCACCAGCAAAGATTATTTTACCCTGCGTGGCTTCAGAGTGATCAGCCAGAAGACTGATATAGATGTTGCACCACAGGACGAAGCAACGATCAGGATCGAAGTCGGGGGCCAGATGGTTCATACTGCCGCCCTCGGAGATGGGCCGGTCAACGCGCTTGACAAGGCCCTTCGCAAGGCACTTACCCGTTTCTATCCGGCTCTGTCCGACATGGAGTTGATGGATTTCAAGGTCCGGGTCCTGGCCAGTGAACATGGTACCGGTGCCCGGATCCGGGTCCTGATCATCTCCCGTGATAAGCAGAGCGAATGGGGTACTGTCGGGGTTTCCCACGACATTATCGAGGCCAGCTGGCAGGCGCTGGTGGACAGTGTCACCTATAAGCTGATGAAGGATGAGTCGCCTGATCAGTAATAAGGTGCTGGTTCCCTCTATCGTGAGATCCTTCTTTTATCTTTCATGGTCACGAGAGTATCGGTCGGCGCTGTTGCTGATTCTGGTCGCCATCTTGATCTGTCTGATCGGCCCGGCCGGATACGACCGTCAATCTACCGATCGATCGTTACCGACAGATTCCCGTCTGGATGTCATGATCGCCTCGGTAGGCGAAAATCTTGAGTACACCATTGATCCACGCCGAGCGGTTTTTCTTTTCCGGCCGATCGACCTGAACCTGGCCGATGTTGAGGTGCTATCTTCCCTCAAGGGTATAGGCCCCAAACTTGCCGGGCGTATTGTGGCCTGGCGTGACCAGCATGGTGGTTTTAGAGAAGTTGCGGAACTCCTTGAAGTAAAGGGGATAGGCGAAAGGAAACTGGCCGCGATCGTCAGCGAAGTAACTGTCGGTGCACGGGGCGTTCCGGATGCATAGTGAATCATTTTATCAATTGACGAGGTAAGAAAGTGAAAATATGCCATTGTGGTTCAGATCATGAGTTTGATCAGTGTTGCGGGCCGTTCCTGAGTGGAAAAAAGCAGCCGCCGACCGCCGAGGCCCTGATGCGGTCCCGCTATAGCGCTTATGTTGTCGAAGATTATGCCTATGTCCTGCGTACCTGTCATGAATCATCTCGTCCGGGTGACGATGAATTTGATGATCAGGCTTCGGTTAAATGGACCGGTCTGGAGATCATCGAAACCGAAGCCGGCGGGGAAGGGGATGATGACGGGACTGTGGAGTTCATCGCCCGTTATCAGGCTTCCGGCGGTGGGATCCTTGGCATGCACGAAAAGGGCTCTTTTGTTCGTGAGGATGGCCAATGGTTTTATCTGGATGGCGATCTGATTAAAGCCCCACCGGTTCGTTCGGCCAAGGTCGGCCGCAATGAGCCCTGCCCATGCGGGAGCGGTAAGAAGTACAAGAAATGCTGTCTTAAAAAGTAATGTTCGTGTTTGGCGTAATTCTCATCTCGATCGTTGCGCTATTCCACTTCTATGTTTTCTGGCGGGCCGGGACGGTTCCGGTCATTAAAAAGCATCTGCCGGTCAGGCTCATCGGGGCGGTCGGGGTATTACTCTGGTCGATGGTTTTCCTGGCCCGATTCTACGGTCATGCCGGCACCGGTCTGTTTGCTGCTGTTCTCGAGTTCACCGGTATGATCTGGATGGCGATGCTTTTCCTTTTCGCCGTTACTCTCCTTATCGTTGATATTGTTACATGCTTCGGTCTGGTCATGGTCAGGGTGGCCCCGCGTCTACGGGGGCTGGCCCTGCTCGTCGGACTAATGCTGTCCCTTATAGCCATGGTTCAGGGGCTGCGGGCACCGGTGGTAAGTAAGCACGAAGTCACCCTCAGCGGCCTGCCCGTCGATCTGGATGGTATTGTGCTGGTTGCTGTATCTGATCTCCATCTCGGCTCTCAGATCGGTCCCGGTTGGCTCTCCTTCAGGGTAGAACAGATCATGGCAGAGAAACCCGATATTATCCTCCTGCTTGGCGATATATACGAAGGGCATGGTAGTCCTGGTCAGCAGATCCTGGCGGCGATGCGCCGTCTTTCAGCTCCACTCGGGGTATGGGGTGTTCTTGGTAATCATGAATTCTACGGTGGTCCCGAGACGATCAGGGCTTTAACTGAAGATTCCGGCCTTACTGTTTTGCGTAATTCATGGCAGGAGATTCGTCCGGGCCTGGTCTTGGCCGGCTTGGAAGGACGTCGAACCGATCGGTGGCCGGATGATGGGTCTGAACTGGTCAGAAGGACCCTGGCTGGTCTCCCTGAAGGAGGGATTGTCCTGATGTCTCACAAGCCCTGGCAGGTTGAGATGGTTGCCGGTTCAGGAGTTGATCTGATGCTTTCAGGACATACCCATGGCGGCCAGATCTGGCCCTTTGGCTATCTGGTAAAACTATTTTTCCCGCATCTGGCTGGTAGCTATCAGGTTGATGATATGACTCTCCTGGTCGGCCGTGGCACCGGCACCTGGGGGCCGCGCATGCGTCTCTGGTCCCGTGGCGAGATCCTCAGGATCTGCCTGAGATCAGCCGGCCAGGAATAATCTCCAGCTGGGATTTATACTAGTCATCCTGAGGGTGGCCGACCCCCTGGATCGTTGCTTTTAGCTGTTTCAGGCTTTAAAAATGATGGTGGCTGTCAAAACAGATCGCCATACCATTAAATGTGCGTCGTCGTACCTCTCCGTTGAGGTTTTCGACTGTTTCACTGTCTGGTCGGTTGTCCCGGTGGTGTAGTGGGTAGAGTGAGAGGAAAACCCTGGTCCCTTCCGGCATGGGGTCGTAGGTTTCGAAAAACGCTCCGCCGATGGAGATGTCTTTGGTCCTCAGTTCCCGGGTTGGAGCATTGGCAAATGAGAGGATTGCCTTTAAAGACAAGTTGAACCGTTGCATAGTTCTTTTTTCCATGGCTCCCTCCTCCATGAAATGATCATACAAGCAACTCCTTCTACCTTATTCTGCGCATAATTAATTGTTTTTTGCAATAAACTTATTTTTACTTGGAGTTTTGTCTGAAACAGAGGGGTATGGAGTTAGGCCATGAACGATGACAGAAAAGAGGAGTAATCTGGCAAAATGCTAAAAGGGAGGGGGAAGTATCACTGCAAAAAAGGGGTGAATCAGGATTCGGATCCTCTGGCTCATCCGCCACCTAATTGGTCATAATGGTTGTTTTCAGGAAAACCTGATCTTTGCACTGCCGACCTCAATAATATCCATCGGCTGCAGTTTCCGGTCTTCTTTGACCTTTTGACCATTGACGGAGGTCTTTTTCAGCATTCCGCCTTTATGGGAGATATAATAGCCGCCCTTGCGAAAATCGATCGTGAACTGGACCTTACCCACCAGTCTGTCGGTCAGGATCAGCTGGCAGGAGGGCTCCTTGCCAGCCTTGACGACGCTGAGTTTTTTCAAGGCCACTTTGGAGGGAGCAGCAGCACCCTCCAGGACGGTTAAGAGGCGATAACCTTTGGCCGGACCCTCCATGGTTTCCTCGGTGTTGTTTTTGCTCTTGTATATCCCCGAGATGGCGAGGGTCTGGTTGAAGTCTTCATCATCTGTAGAGTCGGCAACCGTTGATCCGCCTTCCTTTTCATCGGTCAGGAGGCTGGCAGGTTTCAGAATGAACCTGCCGATCTCCAGGCGGCTGCTTTTCATGATCTGCGTTTCCGAAACAATTTTCTTGCCGTCAACCCTGGTCCCATTC
>CBDVDF010000095.1:0-6502 GCA_965372675.1 uncultured Desulfobacterales bacterium | reverse complement strand
TCCTTCATGCCGCTGGAGTCAGACCGCTCCAGGGTATCATCACTATGACACTCCTGGCATTCGTCATTCTCCAGCGCCATCCCGGGCAGGGGCAACAGGAACAGCATCAGCAGAATCGGGGAAACAACTGAGCAAAGAATTTTCCTTTTTCTCATAATCGGTTTCCTATACGGATTAATAATTGTCGATGATAGTAAAGTGGCCCGGCGATAAAAATCTCCAGGCCACCTCAATTTATGATCATCAAGTTATTTTCATTTTTTCAGGTTTAAAGCTGCATCTGCCTTACATACCGGAAACTGCTGACCACCATTGGCGAAGCAGAACAACAACGCCGCCGCTCTTGGCCACCGCACTGATAATGCTTGCCAGGGCCCAGAGACCGGTAAGGCCCACCGACATTACAGCCAGGCCGATACCAACTTGTGAGACACCGGTAACAACTCGTCCCAGTGAATCAGTAGTGGAATCAACATTTGTTAACTCTCTGTCTTGCGTTTTAATTGTTGCGGCCATTTTCTTGCCTCCATCGGTTATTTATCTTGTTATCCTTAAACCAACTTGCTTATCAGCTCTTCTAACTGGTTTATATAGCACAGAGTGTGCCATTAACTGTCGGATGAGACCATAAGCGCCGAGAGAGACTTTTCCAGAGGCAGAAAAGCTAGGACAACCCGATGGTAAACAACTGTATACACGGACAAATCAACAGACAAAGATCGCTTGGATGCAAAATTTTTCATTTCTAAACAGGACTAACCAGGCCCAAAAAACCAGCAACGTTGCATGCTACAGATGTGTTGCATAAGTGTTGCAAAACTTCTTTCGTGCAACACTTATGCTGTATCCGGATCGATCTTATAGGACCAGATCTTCCGGTAAAGAGTGCTGCGATCAATGCCAAGGATCCGCGCCGCCTTGGCCTTGTTGCCACCGCTTTTCTTCAGGGCATTGACGATCAACAGCTCCTCACTTTGCTGCTCCGGCACCAGGTCGTCCGCCACGATTATCCGGGATTCCGGTTGCGAAACCGTCTCGGTCACAACACCGGAGGCCATGGCCGGCTGGCCATTCAGGACCTCTTCTGAGATATCCGCTTTGGTAATGGTATTATTACTGCACATGACACAGGCCCGTTCGATGACATTCTCAAGCTCACGGACATTACCAGGCCAATGGAAATCTTCGATGGTGGCCATGGCCTGGTCTGAAATGCCGCTTATCTCCTTGTCGAGCCGTTTGCTGAAGCGTTCGATGAAATAATTGACCAACAGAGGTAAATCCCCTTCTCTGGCCCGGAGGGGCGGCACGATTATGTCTACGACCCTGAGCCGGTAATAGAGATCCTCCCGGAATGCACCCTCCATCACTTTCTGCTTGAGATCGGCATTGGTTGCCGCAATAACCCTGACGTCAATCTTGATAGGAGTATCGCTGCCAACCGGATAAAAGGTCCGCTCCTGCAGGAACCTCAGCAGCCTGAGTTGCATGCGCTGGGAGATATCACCTATTTCATCGAGAAAAAGGGTGCCGCCATCGGCCTGAAGGATCCTACCCTGCCGATCGCGGTCGGCACCGGTGAATGAGCCCTTTTTATGGCCGAACAGCTCGCTTTCCAGGAGATCCTCTGGAATGGCAGTGCAGTCAACCTTGACCAACGGCATATCGTGACGCGGGCTCTCGGCGTGGAGAGCTTCAGCAACAAGTTCCTTGCCGGTGCCCGATTCCCCGGTAATAAGCACCGAGGTGTCTACCTGACCGACATTTTCGACCAGGGTATAGACCGTCTGCATTACCAGACTTTTACCAATCAGCCGATGAAAACGGTGCCGATGGTTACCCCGTTGTTCCAAGGCCTCCATCCGGCTGACATCGCGGGCCACCAGCACTACGCCGATAAAGTTGCCGGCCGCATCCTCGAGGGGGGCTGCACTCAACCTGAAAACAACATGGCCCCTGTTTTCCAGATCAAACTCTACCCTGTGTTCACTGACTTCTTCACGGCTTACAATGGCCTTTCTGACATCCTCGGCAACTACCGTAAAGTCATCGCTGAGCTCATCGATCCTGGCGCCGATTTTCATGGCTGGCAACGCTCTTTCCGCCCACTGACTGGCCCTGAGGTTCATTTCTGTAATCCGCATATCCGGATCGATGGCGATGATCTTGTCACGCACGCTTCTGAAAATAGTCTCGAGATAGGCGCGGTATTGGTTTTTCTCCTGCTCCAGCTTTTCCTTTTCCAGCTGTAGACTGTACTGTTGCAGAGCCATCCGGGAAGTCCTGAGTAGTTCGACCTTCTTGACCGGCTTGGCAAGATAATCAAAGGCGCCCAGTCGAACAGCCTCGGTGGCAGTGTTCATATTCGGATAACCGGTAACCATCACCACCGGACATTTCAGCTCCAGTTCCTTGACCCGACGGAGAAGATCAATGCCGGAAGAACCTTCCATGACGATATCGCTGATGATCAGGTCAAAAGACCTGGTTTCGATCAGTTCAAGCGCCCCCTCAAAGGTTGAGGCCGTGACAACTTCGCCATACCCTTCCTTGACGAGAAACATCTTAAAGGTCAAGCGCAGACTTTCTTCGTCGTCTACCACCAGGATCTTATAGGCCGCGAGATCAAATTCGCTCATTTAACTGTCCTTTCCATATATTAGTATTCAGAAGTCAGTATTCAGTATTCAGAATGCGGTAGCTTTTGAACACTTCCGGTTTTGCTGGCTTTATACTGTCTTCTGACTTCTATCTTTTGTCTTCTGAACTAGGCGGCAGATCCACTATCAGGCTGGTAAAAATCCCCTCCTGGCTTTCAACCCTCAGGGTACCTTTGAAATTCTTTATGATGCCGTGACTGATACTTAAGCCCAGGCCAGTCCCCTCACCCGGCTTCTTGGATGAAAAAAATGGGTCGAAGATCTTGCTGATTATCCTCTGGGGAATACCGATGCCGAAATCAGTTATTTTGGTGCGCACAAGATTCTGACCGGCAATCTCGACCACACTGGCCAGGACCTCAATTCTCTTGGCCTCGTCTTTGCCGGTGAATCTCTGATTCAGGGCATAGCGGGCATTACTCAAAAGATTCAGAAAAACCTGCTGCAACTGCTGGCCATTTACCTTTATCAACGGTAGATCGACCGGAATATCCACTTCCAGGGTTATGCCATCTTTGCCAAGTTGATGACTGATCAGGGCAACCGCTTCAGCCATAACCGTCCCGACCGCTACCAGTTCCGCATCTTCTCCGTGCTGCCTGGCAAAGGAAAGGAGATTACGGACAATTTCGGCGATCCTCTCCCCCTCTTTAATGACCAGCTTCAACATCTCCCCATCCTGACCGCCACTGTCAGAATCATCAAGGAGGAGCTGCGCGTAATTAATAATACCATTGATCGGATTGTTGATCTCGTGCGCAACACCAGCCGCCAGTTCACCGATCGAGGCCAGTTGGGCGGCCCTCATGGTCTCCGCCTGGTGGGTCTTTTCTTCGGTAATATCCCTCAACAGGATCAAGACCTTGGTTTCACCTCCAACATCTGTAAAGGGCGCGTAACTCTGCTCATAATAGCGCCCGTTATCCATCAGCAGTTCGGTACGCTGCACCATATTATTATCAATGGCCTCCTGCATCCGGCAGACCTCGCACGGCGTATCCCGCTGTTTGTATATCTCGTAACATTTATGGCCGACCTGATCGCCAAAATCCTCTTTAAGGATCTCGTTCTGATATTCAATGACGAAATCACTATTAAGGATATGCATCCCCTGATCGAGGGCCAGCAGCATGCTGATGAATTTATCCCGTTCGGCCACCAACTGTTTGTCGACCCTTTTCCGCTCGGTGATATCCTCGAAACTTTCTACCGCCCCGATTATTTCACCATCCCGGTCCCGCAACAGATCGGCATTTTTTGAAATAGTCCTTGTCCCGCCATCCCTGGTCCGGATATGACATTCCCTGGCTATTATAGGTTTTTCTACCTCATCTGAAAAAACACCGCATCTGTCAATGCAAGGCTCCAGGGCGAAAAAGCTGCAGTCCTTGCCAATAACCTCCGCAGCGCTGTAGCCGGTAACCTCTTCGGCCTTATTGTTCCAGCCGGTGATTATTTTATTGGTGTCGACGGTAAAGATGGCGCTGGGCACCACCCGCCAGATAGTTTCGGCCAGGTATTTATCTCCATACAACCCTGATTGCCGATTCTGTCCACTCTCTTGCTGCTGATCGACCGCTTTTTCACTCATTTATCCAGGCACCTTCATTAATAGCACTTCTTGTCTGTACATAAATTAGGTTGATCTACTTTATCAGTTTACGTTAAAGCGAATGCTGAAATAAACTGTTTTTTTATAAATAGCAATTTCCTGTTCTTTTATGGCCGCCTTGCCCGCTCCCACAAAAAAACCGGCTTGCCATGGATATAGGCAAACCGGTTGTTAATTATCGATCCGGCCTGGGAAATTCAGACAGGATGATTTATCAAAAATATATTTCTTTGCAGTGGCAGTTTCCTGAATTACTTGCGCAGGATCTTGTAGACCCCCAGGCCGGAAGAGATACTGCCAAAGATAAAAAGGGCCAGGGCTTTATTTGAGATGTCGCCGCTGAAGGCCCGACCCAGTTTCGAGCCGAAGGCACCATAGACATCAAAACCCCAAGCCAGCAGAGCAACTCCCACGACCAACAAGACGATCCCGATCATTTTTGAATTATTTTTGCTCATCTTCAACCTGAACAGTTTAAAAAATACCGCTATTTACCAGCCATGAATTTCGCTACTTCCTTGGCGCCGTAAGTAATAATAATATCGGCGCCGGCCCGCCTGATACTAAGCAGGGTCTCATACATCACCTTGTCGCCATCGATCCAGCCGTTGGCAGCAGCGGCCTTGATCATCGCATATTCACCGCTGACATGATAAGCGGCGATCGGCAGATCGAACTCATCGCGCATTTTGGCAATTATATCGAGATAGGCCACGGCCGGCTTGACCATCAGGATATCAGCCCCCTCTTCCACATCAAGTTCGGCTTCCCGATACGCCTCCCTGACATTGGCCGGGTCCATCTGGTAGCCACGCCGGTCCCCGAACTGCGGAGCCCCGTCCGCCGCCTCACGGAACGGCCCGTAAAAAGAGGAGGCGTACTTTACCGCATAAGACATTATCGGGATATTCTGAAAATTATTCTCGTCCAGAACAGCCCTGATTTCCGCGACCCGTCCATCCATCATATCAGAGGGAGCGACCATATCCGCGCCGGCTTTAGCGTGGGAAAGAGCCGTCCGGGCCAGGACCTCGAGGGTCGAGTCATTATCAACCTGCTCGTCGATAATGATCCCGCAATGGCCATGATCGGTATATTCACACAGGCAAACGTCAGTGATGACGTTCATTTCCGGGGCCTTGTTCTTCAGTTCCCGGATCGCCCGCTGGATAATGCCGTCTTTAGCATGGGCGCCGGAACCCACCGCATCTTTTTTATCCGGCAGGCCAAAAAGGAGCACATTGTTAACCCCGAGACTCATGCACTCCCTGGCCTCCTCGGCAAGCTGATCCACCGACAGTCTGAAAACACCTGGCATCGAGCTGATCTCATCCTTGACCTTTTTACCGGTCTGGACGAAAAGCGGATAGATCAGGTGGTCAGTCGACAGAGTAGTCTCCCTGACCAGTGACCTGAAGATTTCATTCTGCCTCATGCGACGGGGGCGGTATTCCGGAAAGACCATCAAAGTAACTCCTGTAAATTATTTTACTGCTGCGATATGCGGGCAAACCCTTCTTACACTATAAATTGATTTTCAACCAGTTCGACGAAAAGTTACCATTCCTGTTCATTTATCGTCATCAACCCCAAGGGCTTTAACCTTCTTGTGGAGATGGCTGCGCTCTAGGCCGATCTCTTCAGCCGTCTGGCTGATATTGCCGTCATTCTCATGAAGCCTGATCTTGAGGAACTCCCTTTCAAAGATCTTCCGTGCCTCCTTGAAATCATTGACCATGAAAGGGGCGCTCCAGGCATTATCGACCGGCGAAGTTGCCTGACCAGATACTGCGGGAAGGAGTGGCACAATATCATCCCGGCTGATCTTCCGGTCGGGAGACATGATAACCGCCCGTTCAACGAGGTTACGCAATTCACGAACATTTCCCGGCCAGCTATGTGATAAAAGGGCCTTGATCCCGCCCTCATCGAATTCCTTCTCCCCGAGACCTTTCCGGGCCATATCCCTGAGGAATTCCCCGACCAGCAGCGGAATGTCTTCCGACCGTTCACGAAGGGGCGGCACATTGATCGGCACCACATTAAGCCGATAAAAAAGATCGGCCCGAAAGTTACCGGCCTCGATCTCCTTTTCAAGATCCTTATTGGTTGCGGCCAGTACCCGAACATCTACAGAGATGGTCTTCACCCCCCCAACCCGCTCGAATTTCTGTTCCTGAAGGATTCGCAGGATCTTGGCCTGGGTCTTGAGGCTCATATCACCGATCTC
>CBDVDF010000094.1:0-6535 GCA_965372675.1 uncultured Desulfobacterales bacterium | reverse complement strand
CAACACCTACCTGCAGAAAATCTGGAAAAAAATACCAGGCAGATCAGGATCAAGAGCCGCTAATTAATCCCGCAAGGCCACCGGCGGTGCCAGGATCTCGGCCCAGATCACCGCATTTCTCAATTTACGGCGATCTATCCTGGCCACCGGACCTGGTTTTGCTTCCCGGCTGACAGTATCCGGCGACGGGGATTTATAGTCAACTTTATCGCTGATATCGATCGACTCCGAGCCCGCAGCACGCTCCGCCCGATCAATCAGCGACAATTTTCTTTGCACCGGCTTAGCGGGCTCGGCCACAGCAACCGGCTGGAGGTGTCCATCGAGATCAAGGCGCTGATCAGCCCGGCTCTTTTCTTCCAGGGCGGCAAGCCCCCGCTGTAAGATCTTAAAGAGACCCGGCGACTGTTCGACAGGGGCCGAGTCTTCCTGATCTTTCTTGGGGAGGTTGCGCATAACGGCGCCGATGCCCCAGATAATCAGGATAATGATCGGAAATATATTATCAAAATCCATTGGTTCTTCCCTGTATATTATTTATCGCTCTTGCTAATAATTTCTTAGCTGATCTCATCTTCCGGGTCACTATCCATGTCACTGCCGATGGAATCCCTCATCTTGGTGTCGGCGACGATATTTTTCATCTTGTAATAATCCATGATCCCGAGTTGACCTTTCCTGAAGGCATCGGCCATGGCCAGGGGCACTTCGGCCTCAGCCGCCACTACCTTGGCCCGCATCTCTTGAACTCGAGCCTTCATCTCCTGCTCGACCGCGAATGCCATGGCCCGCCGTTCCTCGGCCTTGGCCTGGGCGATCTTCTTGTCCGCCTCGGCCCGATCGGTTTCCAGTTCAGCGCCGATATTCTTGCCGACATCAACATCGGCAATATCGATCGAGAGGATCTCGTAGGCCGTGCCGGCGTCCAGCCCTTTGGCCAGCACGGTTTTGGAAATGCTATCGGGATTCTCCAGGACATGTTTATGGGTCGCGGCCGAACCAATGGTGGTAACAATACCCTCGCCGACCCGGGCCAGGATGGTCTCTTCGCCGGCACCACCGACCAGGCGGTCGATATTGGCCCGGACCGTCACCCGGGAAATGGCCTTCAGCTGAATACCATCCTTGGCCATGGCGGCGACCAGCGGCGTCTCGATCACTTTGGGGTTAACGCTCATCTGCACCGCTTCCAGGACATTCCGGCCGGCCAGATCAATGGCGGCAGCCCGATTAAAATCAAGCTCGATATTGGCTTTATCAGCCGCGATCAGGGCCTGGACTACCCGCAAGACGTTGCCCCCGGCTAGAAAATGAGACTCAAGAGCGTCGGTTGAGGCGGCAAGACCCGCCTTGACCGCCATAATCTTTGATTCAACGATCATCTTGGGTGGTACTTTTCGAAAGCGCATAAAGATAATGTTAACCAGCCCCACCCTGGCCCCGGAAACCAGGGCCTGGATCCAGAGTGAAATTGACGAACCGATAAAATACAACAGCGCAATTACCGCACCTACCAGGACTAAAAGACCAATATTGCCTATATTCATAATTGTTCTCCTTGATCGTTTTTCTTTATATTTCTCTAACTATAATCTGATTCCCTGTCACCTCTACCACCAATATATCTTTGTCCTTCTCTATGTACTCGCCCCGACTCACTACATCCAGCCGTTTATCATTGATCATCGCCGTACCGCCCGGATGCAGAGCGGTGACGCTTTTACCCTCGCAATCCATAAAGCCGGCCAGTTCCGGGGCCTGCGAGACCACGCCTTTCTCTCTGGATAAGGTATCACGCAAGGTAGCCGGTGAGCGGGCCAGAATCTTCAAGCCAACCAGCACCAGGATCGGAATAATAAAAAGATCGGCCAGGACAAAATATGTCCCCGCGACCGTCGATATATCATGAAAAACTATAAACAACGAATAGCCGAACAGGCCCAGGGCCACCACCGAAAGCAAGCCGCCGGAGGGCAGGAAGATCTCGGCAATGATCACGACCACGCCCGCCAATTGCAGGACTATCGGCATCAATAGTTCTTTCATGATTTCTCCCCTGTTACCACAACCCGACTACCCTTAATATCCAGAATCTTTACCCGGGAGCCTTTTTCGATAAAATCACCCTCGGTGACCACATCGATATCCCGCTCACCAAATCTGGCCTTGCCGGACGGCCTTAAAAAAGTAGCGGCCATGCCATGATCGCCAACCTTCACCTGCTCCGCTTCATGGGAATCGGCATGGGACTCACCCAGAGTTGTAGACAAATATGGACCAGAAACCAGTCTACCCAAACGCGGCAAGAAATAACCCAGAAAAACCAGGGCGGCGGTGAAGGCCACCGCAAACGACCCCAAAACCTTGGTAAGGTTGCTGAGCAAGATATCCTGCTGCCACGGCAAAGCGGGGTCGGGCACGACAAAATCCTGGAAAGAAAGGATCATCCCCAGACCGATACAGATAAAACCCGCCGTGCCGGCCAATCCGAAGCCGGGGATCACGAACACCTCAAACCCTAAAAGAACCAGGCCGAGGAGAATCAAAATAAGCTCGGAGTAATCGGCCAGCCCGACAATGTACTGGTTGCCGAAAACCAGGCCCAGACAGATTATACCGATCATCCCGGGCACCCCAAATCCCGGTGCTTTAAACTCGGTGTAAAGGGCGGCCATGCCGATCATCATCAGGATCGGCGCGATTGAGGTAAGAAAACGGGCCATGGCCTCCGACCAACTGGGCTCAAGCCGGACCAGTTGGTAATTTTTCAGCTCCATTTGCTCAAGCATCTCAGGAATGGAGGCGGCGGTCATTTTTGAAAACCCCAGGTCATGGGCCTCGACATCATCCATGGTCAGAAGTTCATCCTTGGCCACCACCACCTTTTTGCTGATGATCTTTTTGCGCTCCTCCTCTGTCATCCCTGCCAGATCATGGCTGTCGAGATACAGGGTCTGACCGGGCATCTTGACTTCAAAGATCTCCAGTCGGGCGCTGACCATCGATTCGGCAAGGGCGACAGGGTAACCGTTACGCCGGGCCAGAGCCCTGAATTTGGCCCGGAGCGGCGACTGAAATTTTTCACCCAGCATCTGCGCCCCGTCCTGGGAAAAACTGATCGGCGCACAATCGCCGATGGTGGTATTGGCCCGCATCACCAGTTTATTGCAGGAAAGGGCGATCAGGGCCCCGGCCGAGATCGCCTTGTTTTTAACAAAAGCGATGGTCAAAGGACCGCTGACCCCGGTCATGGTATTTACTATCTTAAGGGCCGAATCAACCCGACCGCCAAAGGTATCAAGCTCAAGAACGATGACGTTGCCGGCATCCGGGCCGACTTCCCGGACCGCCCGTTCAATGTAAGCCGCCATAGCCGGCTCCACATCACCGGCAACCGGAATAACATAAACTGTTTTTGAGCCGCTATCGTCCGTCTGGCCAATCTGCGGTAAAAACACGCAGGCAGCAGCCAGGACGAGCAGCAAGAGTGATCATTTTATCAAGCTTCTCAATCCTCAATTAATTTTGTCGGTCTCGTACCCCAAGGGCTCTGTTTAATCCTCCCTCGGAGTCTATCGCTTACCTGAGGAGGGCATTTCCGTTGGGCATAGCAACCACGAGACGGACGAACAGTGCCATCCAACTTATTGATTTAACGTAGGCCAAGTTGGTCGATTTTGACTTTTTACGAAGCCATCAATTTTCATCTTCAATCCAATATACCGGAAAACCGCAGCAAATTTATTTAATTGTCGAAAACCCTGCCAAACAGGATCATCTGCCAAAATAACCGGAAACGTATTTTGCGTGCAATAGTGGTGATCTCCCCCTGATAATAAAGGTGCAGTCTCGCCAGTAAATAAGACAAAACAAACGGAGGATTCATTGTGCAAAGAAAACTGCTGTCGGAAAAAGAACTTCTATCTTTCCTGAATAAGGAGCTTAACAACACCGGCCAGGGCGAAAACTGCTATTTTGAATCTTTAACCAGACTGAAAGTCGATGACCGAAATGGTTGCAACTGGGCCTATGCAAATATAAAAGCCAGTACTGGATCGGCCCACAGCTGCCCTCCTGATGCGGAAAAGATCGTCGCCGCAGCCAGAGAGAAATTCAACCTGAAATAGTCGGGGTTGGCTTTCGTACTTCCCCCCATCCTGGATCAGATCCGCTTATAATTGCCCGTCGCTTGACATCCGCAACCCTCCTGTCCCTACAATAATCTTAGCATCGTTGACTTAAGTCAAGGCCGAGAGAGTTGAGGTCACCTTACAATAGCCGACAGTGAGAAAGGGAAATGCCCCTCTCATGGTACCGGGCAAGAAAACTGTCCGGTAAAATTATTAATATTATTAAACAGTTAAGGGAGATTGAGATGGAAACCAAACGAGTTCTGATGTTCGCCGGCCTGCTGGCCGCCTTTCTGATGGCCGCCCCGGGCAACTTGCTGGCCGGGGAAAGCAAATGTATCACCTGCCACAAAAAGGTTACCCCGAACATTGTTAAGGATTTTCTCTCCGGGGAAATGGGTAAATCCGGCGATGTCGACTGTTCCACCTGTCACGGTTCAGATCACACCAGCGCCGATGATGCCGACAAGGTCAAACTGCCCACCGAAAAAACCTGCGCCGCCTGTCATGAAGAACAGCACGACCAGTACATGTCCGGCAAGCACATGGCAGCCTGGATCGCCATGGATGCCATGCCGAAAACCGGTCTTCAGCCCCACGCCTATATCCAGGGGATGAAAGGTTGTGGTGGCTGTCACAAGATCGGGGTCCGCGATGAAGCAACCAAGGCTGCTTCCCGATACGGTTCTCCCTGCGATTCATGCCACACCCGGCATAAATTCTCCAAGGCCGAGGCCAAAAAACCAGAGGCCTGCCGGACCTGCCACATGGGATTTGACCACCCGCAGTGGGAAATGTGGTCCAGTTCCAAACATGGCGTTATCTATCTAACCGAAGGCGATACCGGCCGGGCGCCGACCTGCCAGACCTGCCATATGGAAGGTGGTAACCATCGGGTCATGACTTCCTGGGGCTTCCTGGCCGTGAGGTTGCCGGAAGACGATGCGGAATGGATGGGCTACCGGGCGACTATCCTCAAAGCGTTGCACGTTCTTGATCCTGAAGGCAAGCCAACCCCGCGTCTGGATTTAGTCAAGGACGGCATGATTGCCCGCCTCACCAAAGGGGAATGGCAAGCCGAACGGGACCGGATGATCAAGGTCTGCACCCAGTGCCACAGCGAACGATATGCCCTGACCAACCTCGGCAATGCCGATCAGATGATCAAAGAGGCCGACAAGCTGATGTCCGAAGCGATCTTGATCGTCGTTGACCTGTACGACAAGGGCATAATCAAACCGGAAGAGGGCAAGGCCGCTTACCCTGACCTCCTGACCTTCTACGATGCCACTACCCCGATCGAACAGACCCTCTATGTCATGTTCCTTGAGCATCGGATGAGGGCCTTCCAGGGCGCCTTTCACATGAACCCCGACTATACCACTTGGTACGGTCTGGCGGAGATGAAGAAGGACCTGGTCGAGATCAAGCACGAGGCGAAGAGGATGATCACTGAATCCACCCGCAAATAAGCATAACCTCGACTAACTAGTAAAAAAGGGCGCTTCCCCTCGGGGGGAGCGCCCTTTTTTTGCTGCTCTTGATTTGCTCTAAAAAATGCCGCTCAATGGTGGCAGTTGCCGCTACCTTTACAAAGCTGGTTATCGCCAAAGACCGGTAGTTTTTTACCGATAAAGCCGGCAACCGTCGTCTCAAGATCCGGGTATTGCTCAAGGTCGGCAAAATACACCTTGATGCCATGCTGCTGCAGACGTTGGAAAGGTCCGCGCCCGATCCCCGAGACGACCAGGGAATCAACCCCATGTTCGGCCAGCATGGCGACCGGCTTCATACAGCCACCGGCCTCATGGGCGATATTGTCGACCGCCGATACCTCAGCGATCTGGCCATCCTTTATTTCCACCAGAGCAAATGCCGGGCAATGGCCGAAATGGTCCGAGCGGGACCCGTTAACACCTTCGATCTTTTCAACTGGTACAGCGATCTTTCTCTTTTCCATGATCTCTCTCCTTCTTTTTAATTTGGTATATAAACTGGCAAATATTGATAATTCTCTTTGTTTTTCAGGCTATGACTCTTCAAAAACAAGAGCCTTGCGGCCGGAGATAGCTTCGGCAGTTTTCTTCCGGGCCGAAGCCAGAATGCGCTGCACCGTCCCGCGGCTCACCCCCATCTTAACCCCGGCCTCTGCCTGATCCAGACCATCCAGATCACAGAGTTTCAAGGCCTCAAGTTCATCATGCCTCATCTGGACCTGCTCCAATTCAGACATGGGAGTACCGGTGGGCTTGAAAGCAAGTCCCTTGATCCGGCAGCTGCAATTACGTCTTTTCTGTGGTCTTGGTGACATATCCATCCTCGTTATGTGTATATGCACAATAAGTAGTCGGCGGCTATATGGCAACTATTTTTTTACTGCTCTCAAAATGGGGCCATCCCGGTTC